>DRQG01000014.1 GCA_011369465.1 Caldithrix abyssi | reverse complement strand
TTTTGAAAGGAATAATGAACAATCATGTCATGGCCTCCACTTTGATAAATAATCCAAATTAATGGGTATTTCGAGTAGATGCCAAATGACATAATACTGAATTACGAATAGAAGATCTCTGTATTCCCTGTGCTCTCTGTGGTTAATCAATAGGCACATAGGGGCAAAGGGACAGAGGCACAAAGTAACGCAAGATTTATCTTGCGCTCAGAAAGCCGATGGCTAAGAGCTGACAGCCGATAGCTGATAGCCAATAGCCCAAAGCCTATAGCTAACAGCCAATTCAATAACTTAATAACTAATAACTGATAACTGAATACTGACAGCCGATAGCCGGGAACTAACTCAACTTCGTCAACCGACCAAAACGAATCAGAAACACAATCCCCGCTGTGCTCAGTCCGGCTAAAAATCCCAGCCACACGCCCACAACGCCGTAGCCCAAAGGAAAGGCCAGAATATAACCCACCGGCAAACCGATAACCCAATAGGCTATGAAGGTAACCACCGTGGGAATTTTCACATCCTTTATGCCGCGCAAAATCCCCAGTCCTACCGCCTGTGCGCCGTCGGATAGCTGGAACAGAGCGGCAACAATCAGCAAAACAGCGGCGATTCCGGCCACCTGCGGGTCCTCCACAAAAAGATAGGGCAGTTGGCGGCGAAACAGAACAAACAAGATACCGGAAGAAGCCATAAAGGTCAACGCAACCAGCACGCCGGTGAACCCCGCCCGGCGCACCTGCCGGAAATCACCCTGCCCCAATGCGGTGCCCACCCGTACCGTTGAGGCAGCCGAGACGCCCAAAATAATCATAAACGACACCGAGGCCATACTCAGGGCAATTTGATGCGCAGCCAGTTGCAGGCTGCCCAACCAGCCGATCATCACGGCGGAAATGGAAAAGGCGCCGATTTCAAAAAAATGCTGAAAACCGGAGGGGATACCGATACGCAGCAACTCTTTTACAACAGCAGGTGTAAATTTGCGAATACGTATTCCGGGATCGAACGGCTTCAGGGATTTTTGTTTGAGCACATAAAGAATCATCGCCGCGGCCATAAACACCCGGCTGATGAAGGTGGAATAACCGGCCCCGTCCAAACCGTACGCGGGCAGTCCCCAGTGTCCGTAGATAAAGGCGTAATTGCCGATCACGTTGACCACATTGGTTATCAGTACCACATACATGGCCGGTTTCATCAACGACAAACCCTCTATATATTGACGGAAGGTTTGAAAGAGGATAAACGGGAAAATGGAATAGGCAATAATCCGGGCATAGGATTCCGCCAGCTGCGCTACCCGCGGTGTTTGATTAAGCAGCGGAATGGTTTCAGCCAGCATGTACACCATTAAACTAAGTAAAATGCCGGCCAGACCGTTCAACCAGACGGCATGGCGTAAAATACTTCCGCAAGAGGATGTTTCGCCCTTCCCCCGTTCGATGGCTACCAGCGGCGAAATGGCCATGCTGAGCCCCAGTCCGAAAACCACCACCAACCATACCAGGCCGTTTACCAGCGAGGAGGCGGCCAGTTCATCCGCGCCCACCCGTCCCACCATCAGGCTGTCGGCCAGGCCAAGCATAATATGCCCCAGCATGCCGATGGACACAGGCAGCGCCAGCCGCAGAGTTTCTTTGAGTTGTTGACGAAAAACTGTCATAATGATATTGGAGTGTTTGAGTTTAGTTGTCCCCGCCACGGCGGGTTCTTCGCTTCGCTACGAAAGTTATCAGTTATTAGTTTTTAGTTGTCAGTTTTTGGCTATAAGCTATTGGCTATTGGCTGTCAGCCCTGATCCCCGTCATAGGAGCCTGCCCTGAGCTCTGCCTGTCCCGACTTGTCGGGGTCGAAGGGTTACTTTGTGCCTTTGTCCCTTTGCCCCTATGTGCCTATTGATTAACCACAGAGAGCACAGGGAACACAGAGATCTTCTATTCTTAATTTTTCATTCATAATTCTTAATTTCTATCTTTTCCCAGCATCAAGCATCCAGTATCCAGTATCCAGCATCCAGTTCCCAATTCCCAGTTCTGAGTTCCTAGTTTCTAATTTCCAGTTTCCAGCCTCCTCTTCCTCATCACACGCCGCTTATCACTCAATACTCTGTACTAAGTACTAAATACTATGTACTTCTTTGGTTACTTCACCTACCATTCCGCCACTCCGACTCTTTTATCCCCTTTCCTTTTGAATCATTGTAGTAATTTATGTATTTTAGAGAATATGAAAAACAAAAGCCAATAATTCATTAATTCAATAATTCTTCTCCTTATGTCCGATAAAACCTGGAAAGTACTGGAACTGCTGAATACCACCGCAGCCTACTTTAAAGACAAACAGATCGAAAACCCGCGGCTCAACGCCGAGCAATTGCTGTGCAAGGTGCTGGATATGCAGCGGGTCGATTTATATGTGGCCTTTGACCGGCCGGTGACGCCGTCCGAGCTATCCGTCTATCGACAACTGGTTAAACGGCGCGCGGCCAGGGAACCGCTGCAATACATTTTGGAAGAGACCGAATTCTATGGTTTGCCGTTCACCGTTACGCCGCAGGTGCTTATTCCCCGGCCCGAAACCGAACTTTTGGTGGAACAGGTTTTGGCGCTGCATAATGAATTCAAGGAAAATCGTACCGTCATTGCCGATATCGGTACGGGTAGCGGGTGTATAGCGGTAAGCCTGGCTAAAAACTGGCCGCAAAGCCGCATAATTGCCACGGATATTTCCGGCCGGGCGCTGGATATTGCCGCCGCCAACGGCACAAGGAATAATATGGATACAATTTATGTTGAAGAGGGCCAAAGTGTTGTTTGGGAAGCGGGAAGCGCTCCTCCGATAACGCTTGTGAAACAGGACATATTTAACGATTGGCCGCAATGGCTGGCAGGCCGGGTGGATATTCTGGTCAGCAATCCGCCTTATATCGCCAAAGCCGAAATGGCCGCTCTTCAACCCGAAGTAAAGGACTACGAACCTTCCGACGCATTAACCGACCACAACGACGGACTTTCTTTTTTCCGCCGTCTCTTTCAGTTAGCCGTTTCTGAAAACGGGCCCGGATGCCGTTACATGCTATTGGAAATGAGCGGCTCGCAACCGCAGGCGATCATAGAAGAATGTAAACAATTTCCGTTTCAATCCGTAAAAACCCATAACGATTTAAATGATATTCCACGCATATTAAAAATAAAGGTAAAATAATTTGAAAAACAAAGTTTCCAAATCGATCCAAAAAGCCATACTGGCCCTGCTCAAAGAAACGCCGGGCGTACCGGTGAACCGCCAGCAAATCAGCAAGGCTTTGCAGATCAAGAAAAAAGATCACGCTCTGTTTATGAACAGCCTGATCAGCATGGCTAAGGAAGGCCGGATTATCCATGTTAAAAAGATGCATTACGCCTACCCCCATAAAGCCCGGCAGGTTACCGGCGAACTACGCGTAACCCGCAGCGGTTACGGCTTTGTGGATGTGGAAGGGCAGGACATCGATATTTTTATATCCCGCTCCAATATGAATACCGCCTTTGACCGCGATATCGTGCTGGTACAGCTTTACGCCGCCTCGCGCGGAAAACGTTTGGAAGGATTTGTAAAGCAGGTAGTAAAACGCTTTCGTAAATACATTGTTGGCACGTACCATAAAACCGAATATTACAGCTATGTAGTGCCGGACGACCCCAAAATTTACCGCGACATCATCGTCCATGCCGATAAAACCGGTCAAGCAAAAAACGGTCAAAAGGTGCTGGTGTCCTTCGACCGCTGGGATCAGGCTCAGCACAACCCGGAAGGCACCATTGTGGAGATCCTCGGTTATCCGGACGACCCCGGCGTGGATGTGGCTTCCATAGCTTATTCCTTTAATCTACCGGTCACCTTTGACGATCATCTGGAAAAAGAGGCCGGACGTATTAAACCCAGGTACGACAAAGAAACCCTCAAAGATCGTCTTGATTTACGGGATTTGGCCTGCTTTACCATCGACCCCATTGATGCCAAAGACTTTGACGATGCGGTATCCCTGACCAAACTGAAAAACGGCCGTTGGGAACTGGGCGTACACATTGCCGATGTAAGCCATTATGTGGAAGAAGGTTCGGCGGTGGACAGGGAAGCCTATCAGCGCGGTACAAGTGTGTATCTGGTGGATCGGGTTATCCCCATGCTGCCGGAACATCTGTCCAATTATTTATGCAGCCTCAAACCCAACGAAGACCGTATGACCTTCTCCTGCTTCATGGAATTTGATGATGCTCTGGAAGTGGTCGATTACCGCATCGCCCCTTCGGTGATCAACAGCAAGCGGCGTTACACCTACGAGGAAGTGCAGGAAATTCTGGACGGCAAGCTGAAAGACGAATTTGCGCCCATCCTGCGCGATATGCATCAGTTAAGCAAAGCGCTGACCCGTAAACGTTTTGAACAGGGCGGTATCGATTTTGAGACGCCGGAAGTACGTTTTAAGTTAGATGAAACCGGGCGACCGGTGGAAGTCATTCCGGTTAAACGTCTGGACAGCCACCGCCTGGTGGAAGAGTTTATGCTGGCCGCCAATCAAACCGTGGCCAAACATATTCGGAAAATTTCGCCCAATAAAAAATTTTTACTGCCCTTCGTGTACCGCGTACACGAACGGCCCGACGATGCCAAGATGGAACGCTTTTTCAAACTGCTGGCCGCGCTGGAAGTACCTTTCAAACCGGTTAAGCGCATAACCTCTCACTATTTGCAAACCTTGCTGCAATCCATCAAAGGCAGCAATGAAGAAACGGTAATCGAGGAGGTGGCTTTGCGCTCCATGATGAAGGCGGAATATTCGGTAAAGAACATCGGGCACTTCGGGCTGGGATTTAAAGATTACACCCATTTCACCTCGCCTATCCGCCGCTATCCCGATTTGACAGTACATCGTCTGTTGCGGCTGTATGCCAAAAACACCCACCAGCCGCCTAAGAATTTGCGCAATCAACTTAAAAATGTTTGTCAGCAGGCCACAAAAATGGAGCGGCTGGCTCTGGAAGCCGAACGGGAATCGGTTAAACTAAAGCAGGTTGAATACATCAGTAAATATGTAGGCGAAACGTTCACCGGTCTGGTTTCCGGCGTGATGGCCTTTGGCGTGTTTGTGGAACTGCACCAGACCTTTATCGAAGGACTGGTGGCCATTACCGAGCTAACCGATGATTTCTACATTTATGATGAAGATACCTATTCATTGATCGGGCGCGACACCGGCCAGCAAATCCGTCTGGGCGATGAGGTACGCATCCGCGTGCAAAATGTGGATATGGAACACCGCAAGATCGATTTCATTATGTTGGAAAATATTACCGACCGCGAGCGTCAGAATTTGGCGCCAAAACCCAAGAAATCGGGCAGAAAGAAAAGAAGAAAGAAGAAAACGAGGTAAAACGGACTTCATTCGAAAGTGTGTTTTTTTCACTCCTTGAAAAACCAAGTATAATCTTTGACTTTTCAAGGGCAAGCGTAATTAATTCACATGTCTTTATAAATTATAGAATTGTTGAGCCAAACTTCGACGGAAGCAGGGCAAATTAACTACCAGACAATGTATTATGCATGAGCAAAAAAGAATACATAATTGCCGATATCGTTTATCATTCCCCTTTTTTCTTCTTGCTCTTCTGCATGTCATTCCGTTATCATTGACCGCTCAACAGAATGATACTCTGTCTGTTATGCCTGATACAGTACAAAATTCTGCGCCTTATGACACCACAATAAAAGCAAAATCCGACCTGGAAGGCCCCATCAAATACTGGGCCGATTACATTAAGCTGAAAGAAAACGGCGATTACATCCTGCTCAAAGGCAATGCCAAGCTGGTTTATCAAAACATGACGCTCACCGCTGCCATAATCGAAATCAACCGACGGACAAACACCTTGTATGCCCGGGGGGTGGCTGACTCTCTGGACGCGGACAGTAATTTGGTCTATAGGGATACGCCTGTTTTCGTGGAAAAGGGCGACGAACCGATTCGCGGCGATTTTATCGAGTACAATTTCAAAACCCGGCGCGGTAAAATTAAAGGCGGCAAAACCGAGATGGAACCCGGCTATTATAAAGGCAGTGAGGTGGTTAAAATAGGACAAAACACCATGCTGGTAAATACCGGCTATTTTACCTCCTGCGAATACATCGACCATCCGCACTATTATTTTAAAAGCACGCGTATGCGGGTAAAAATAAAAGATCAGATTATTGCCGAGCCGATCTATTTTTACATAGCCGATGTACCGTTATTCTGGCTGCCCCTTGGGATTTTCCCCAACAAAAAGGGCCGTCATTCCGGCCTGGTGGTGCCGTCGTTTGGCGAGAGCCGGGTAGGCGGCCGCTATCTGCGCGGCATGGGTTACTACTGGGCGCCCAACGATTACTTTGACGCCGAGTTTCTAACGGACTTTTATGACAAACTGGGGTTTGCATATCGGGCCAGGGCCAATTATAAAGTACGGTATAAACTGGAAGGATCCGTCTCCGGTGAATTCTTTCCATACGACCTGTACACCGGCGCAAAGAAAGAGCGCTGGAGCTTTACTTTCCGGCACAATCAGGTTATCGACCGAACCATGCGCATCTCCGGATCGGGAACCTTTGTAAGCGATAAATCCTTCGCCAATGACTTATCTCCCAGCCAGGATGAACGACTCAATCAAAACCTGTCCTCCAATCTTTCCATTACAAAAAGTTGGGGCAGCAAGAACAATATGAGCATTAATCTGAGCCGCAACCAGAATTTGCAGACCGATCGCATTGATTACACACTGCCTAATATATCCTTTAATCACTCGCGCACCTCCATTTTCGAGTCGATTACCGGGCAAAAATCCGGTGCGCAAAAAAGCTGGTATGAAAACATCTTTTTTACCTATAACGCCCGGTTGATTAACAAAGGCAGCAGCTTTCGGGCCAGCGACAGCACCATGCAGGAAACCCAGCAAAGCGGTATGCAACATCGTCTGGCTCTCTCATCCGCCACGCAGCGTTTGTTTCGTTACATCAATATTACGCCTTCATTTAACTATACCGAAGATTGGGTGAACGAAACAACCGAAGCCTGGTATAACCCGGACAGTATGCGTATTGAAGAGCAGAATAAAAAACAGTTTGCCGCCCGGCGTATCTTTAATTTCAATGTGAACGCCAGCACCACACTATACGGTTTGTTTGAGCCTGACATCAGCACTCTGAAATTTGTACGACACAAAATGACGCCCACAGTCGATTTCCGCTTTCAACCCGATTTTTCCGAACCCGGTTACGGTTATGTTACCTACCTGACCGACAGCAGCGGTACAGTGCAGAAAATCGACCGTTTCCAAAATAGTGCCTTTGGCGGCACGCCCTCCAGCCGTACAAGAAAGATGTCCATTTTTTTGCGCAATACTTTTGAGGGAAAATTTATTGATGAGGAAGGCAAAGAAACGAAATCCAACCTTTTAACAGCCAACTTCAACACCAGTTACAATTTCCTGGCCGACTCGGTGCGTTTTAGCCGGTTGAATACGTATCTTTCCACCACCATTTACGGCAAGCGTATCGACCTGCGCCTGCAACACAGTTTTTACAAACCCAAAAAAAGCGGTGTGGGCGATTCGAAGGATTTTGCTCCCTTGCCCCGGTTGATCAGCCTGAATACTTCTTTCAATTTTAATGTAAATAACAAAACTTTTTCCAAATTGTTCGGTAAGGAGGAAAAAGAAAGTAAACAAAAATCCAAATCGGAGGAAACCACAGCGAAAGAAGATGATGATGAATTGGGCACCGCACAAATCCAGCAGGAGATCATCGATTATCGCGAAGAAACCAAAAAACTGGAGCTGCCCTGGTCGGCTTCTTTCGGTCTCACCTATTCCCTGAATTACAACAATGTAAACAATCCTCAGCAGCGCATCGGGTTCTCTGCCCGGGTTAATTTTCATTTAACCAAAAACTGGAAGATCGGGTGGAATGCCCACGCCGATCTGGTGAAAGGAGAAATTACTTCGCAGAACTTTAACATTTACCGTGATTTGCACTGCTGGGAAATGTCCATAGGCTGGCAGCCTCAAATCGATTACTATAATTTTCGCATTAATATTAAATCCAGCGTGTTGAAAGATATTAAACTGGAAAAACGTCCGACCGGTACGTCGAGATATTATTAATAGAGTAATTAAGAATTATGAGTGAAGAATTAAGAATTAAAAGTATATAGGCACAGAGGGGCAAAGGCACATAGGCACAAAGTGACGTAAAAAGTGACAAGTGACAGGTGACGCGTGACTGGAAATCAATTACGAATTGGTCAATTACCTGCTTGCCGCAGGCACGGCGAATTACGAATGCCTATAGCCAATGGCCAACAATTAATGAATTGATGAATTGGTGAATTGTTGAATTACTGGGAATTACAAATGCCAATAGCCAATAGCCAATGGCCGAGAGCTGATAGCCGACAGCCGATAGCCAAAACTGATAACTGACAACTTATCGTCAGAACAACGAAAGGTAAAATCATGCACTGGTTGGAATTCATAGACCGGATCATCGCAAAAATTGAAACCGGTTTTCTTGTAACAATCGTTTTAATTATGGTGCTGTTTTCCTTTACGCAGGTTTTATTGCGTCTGCTTTTTGACGAAGGCATCCTATGGGCGGATATTTTTCTTCGCCACCTGGTATTGTGGGTGGGATTCATCGGCGCCTCACTGGCCACCCGGGACAACAAACACATCAATATCGATCTGCTGAACCGCTATTTAAAAGGAAAGAGCGTTCCGCTTGCCGCCATCGTGATTAACGGTTTTGCCATGTATATTTCCTTTTTACTCGCGCAGGCTGGCTGGCGTTTTGTAATGGATGAAAAAGAATACGCCACCATGCTGTTCGGTAATGTGCCGGCCTGGTATTTCCAGAGTATCATCCCCATCGGATTTGGCCTGATGGCTTTTCGTTTCTTTGTGCGCCTCTTGGACGGGTTTGTCGGTTTGACGCAGCGGGAGGGCTCGACCTCATGACCATGCTCATCATCGGCCTCATGCTTTCATTGCTCGCTTTGTACGGGACGCCGCTTTTCGTAATCATTTCCGCCATTGCTCTGTTGGCTTTCCACCTGGCCGAAATCGATTCCTCTGCGGTTATTATCGAGCTGTACCGGCTGGCCAGCCAGCCTATTTTGTTGGCCATTCCCCTGTTCACGTTTGCCGGTTATCTGCTGGCCGAAAGCAATACACCCAAACGATTGGTCAATCTTTCACGGATGTTTTTGGGCTGGCTGCCCGGCGGGCTGGCTATTGTGGCGCTGGTGTCCTGCGCCATATTCACCGCCTTCACCGGCGCTTCCGGGGTAACCATCATTGCTCTGGGCGGACTGCTCTACCCGGTGCTTCTCAACGAAAACTATCCGGAAAATTTCAGTCTCGGCCTGCTTACTTCCTCGGGCAATCTGGGTTTATTGTTTCCGCCCAGCCTGCCGGTTCTGCTCTACGGACTGGTATCGCAAACCAGCATCGACCAATTGTTCCTGGCCGGTCTTCTACCCGGAATTTTGATGGTCGTTTTATTAGCGCTGTACAGCGTATTTTTTATCCGGAAAAAGAAACTGACCGTTGCGCGGCAAAAACACAGCCCGGTAGAAATTTGGACCGCCCTAAAAGATGCGGGCTGGGAAATTCCTTTGCCTTTTATCATTTTAGGCGGCATTTACGGCGGTTTTTTTACGGCCACCGAAGCAGCCGCGGTTACCGCTTTTTACGTACTTATCGTGGAAGTGTTTATTTACAGGGATATTTCTCTGAGCAAAGATCTGCCGCAGGTGATTCGTAAAAGTATGATTTTGGTGGGCGGCATTCTGGTTATTCTGGCCGCGGCGCTGGGGCTGGCCAATTATATGGTGGACGCCGAAATTCCCACTCGGATTCTCGATTTTATGGGACAGTATATTCATTCCAAAATCGGCTTTTTGGTTATTCTCAATATTTTTCTTTTAATGGTGGGCGCGATGATGGATATTTTCTCGGCCATTATGGTGGTGGTGCCGATTATCATTCCCATTGCCCAAAGTTTCGGCGTGGACCCGGTACATCTGGGCGTCATTTTTCTGGCCAATTTGGGGATTGGTTATTCCACCCCGCCGGTGGGGATGAATCTGTTCATCGCCTCTTTTCGTTTCGACAAACCGGTGTTAAAGCTGTACGCGGCCGCCGTACCGTTTTTGATCATTCTGCTCATCTCACTGATGATCATTTCCTATTGGCCGGCGCTGAGCCTGTGGATGGTGAGATAGGACCGGAATTGGGGTACAGTAATGATCCCTCGTAAAACGTATCGCATTTGCCCTTAAAAACGGTTTTTAGCAGATTGATGATGGGGCCTAAGATGGTTCTGATCAAACCCGGTTTTTCTCCGTATCCACCCAAAGGGCCGCGCAGCGTCTGTTTGATCTGAGCGCAGCCTTGCTCATCCACAACGGCCACGGCAAAATCGTCGTATCGGAAGGCCACCAAATCCAATCCGCCGCGCATGGCAATAATATGTCCCGGCGTTCGAAAGGCCACGTCCCGGCATTGCGCCTGCCCGTTTTCCAGGCTCCAATCGGAAAGCAATTTCAGAATCGGCGTCTGTTCTCCCAGGTCTGTAAAAATTAAGGCGCCAAAATCCGTCCCTTTGGTAACCACCACGCCCATAGGCCCAAACAGCGCAACCGATCCGATATCAAGCAGATTGAACTTTTGCGTCTTATCAAAATTATCGATCAGGGCGTCGATGTTCATACCTTTTAGAAGCAGCGAATCGCCTTCAATTTTGACGCCGCCATTCAGATGTTTGAGCATTTCCATTCTGGTCGCGCCAACGGTACGCAATTGAATATCCACCGAAATATTTCCCGTAATGACCGGCGTTTGGTTAAAAATGCGCAGCAGGTTTTCCGTTTTTGCATCTTGCGCGAAAATGGCCAGGTCCACATCCACCGTATCCTTTTTAAATGAAAGCGTCGCCGCGCCTTTCGTTTTTCCGCCCAGCAAGGGCATTTCTTCTGTGGTTTGCAGTTTTATCTTACCACGTTGAATAGAATAATCTGCCGAAATGGCGTGTAAACTGAACCCGTTATAAACAAACACCGGCAAAGTAAAATGACCCGCAGCTTTTAATATACGCACCAGTTTAAAGGGGGCCTGCAGGGAAATTTGCAACTTTCCGGCCTGTAAAAACAGGCTGTCCAGATCAACGGTATCCTGTGTTGTTTTGTTCAAATACCGCAGGGCGGTTTGATGCAGATTCACATCGCTTAGCCGCAGCCGTTTGTTTTTAACGGGTAAAAGCAGGCGACCGGTTACCTTCTGGCTTTTGATCGAAACCGACCAGGAACTGTTCTTTCCGCAAGAAAAACACGCGGTTACCTTTTTAGCGGCGATATCCTCGGGTACAATTTTGAGAGATAATAGAGAATCAAGATTGAAGTCGACCTGCAGAGTATGGGCAAAAACGGATACAGACTTGTCCAGCGTCAGTTTCACCGAATCCGCTTGCAGTGCAAGCACGGGAGTTAGCCGTAATCTAAGACCTCCTTCTACGGTTATATCGGCGCCTATTTCATCCGTGGCTAATCTCTCGATATCTTCTTTATATTGGTTTATATCAAATGTATAGATGAAAATAAGAAACGCTATGACCAAGATAATGAGTACGATGAGCAGATATTTTGACAACTTCTTAAGCATATTCCAATTTCCGGTAAATAAAAATGGGCTCGTTACCAAACAACAGACCAATTAAGTTACAAAAAATCGGACTTCTAAGCCATTGGCCTCATTGATTATTTTTATAGTGAGCGACATGGAAGAATCATTCAGCAGGTAGTCCCTGAGAGGATCGTGCTATTTCATTGATTTATTGCTCAACACCGAAAACTCGGCATCTGTTATGTTTTATATAAGATTATTCACCAAACTGCCGTAAGAGATAACCAGCCTCGGGACCGAACTGCATTAAAAACGACAAAGCGGCCAACGCGCTGTTGGCGGAAAGGATGTGCACATCCGGCATAGGCCGAAAGGGTTCCGCAAGAATGCCGGCCTGTTTCAGTTTTTTCTTATCAACCCAACCACGATCAAAGACAGCAGGTTCCGCCAAATATTTAGCGCAATCCCTTTGCCCGCACTGCCGGATAATGAACGCCTCCGCTGTTCCCGTCGTTTCCAGTCGCGAGGTCGGTATCAAAACGCTTGCGATATGCAGCCATTCCATCTGCTTTTGTATCAAGGCCTGTAAAAATGCGCTTAGCGAATTGTCCTCTGTTTCGTACAGAGCTTTTATTTGCGGCAGATACAAATAGGCGAATGGCGCAGAGGCAAAAATTGTTTGCAAAGCTTTCAAATGATCCTGGCGCCAGGCATGAAAATTATCCATTTTTTTTGCGGCAATGGTTTCTGAACGACCGGTATGCCGTACCGGAATACGCAGCCTTTGCCTTTCTTCCTGAAACGGCGCAGATACGGTAATATCCGTTTGTTTTACATACAACAGGTGGTCAGTCAGCAGTACATAATCACACCGGGCAATCTGCCAGAAATAATTCAGATCGGGCCAGAAAGCCGGACGTATGGTGGAGAGTGTTTTTTGCATGGGTTGAAAGTTTTTAGTTATCAGTTTTCAGTTATCAGTTGTCAGTTAATGGTTTTCAGTTCTTCGTTCGTATATCGTTATTCGTTATTCGGTATTCGAAATTCCGGCTGCCTGCTCTGAGCCCGGTCGAAGGGTCGGCTATCAGCTTTCTGAGCGCAAGATAAATCTTGCGTTACTTTGTGCCTCTGTGCCTTTGTGCCTATTTATTCGTAACCCATCCTCATTCCCAGTTCCAAGTTATTAAGTTATAGGGCTTTTTGTTCCCAATTCCTAAATCGTTAATCGGTGTTTCGAAATTCATTGCTAT
Source organism: Caldithrix abyssi (assembly GCA_011369465.1). GTDB lineage: Bacteria > Calditrichota > Calditrichia > Calditrichales > Calditrichaceae > DRQG01. Next base: position 11,541 of record DRQG01000014.1, on the reverse strand, counting down.
TGGCTGTTAGATATTGACTTTTAATTCGTAATTCGTAATTGACTAATTCGTAATTCTTTCCCCGTTTCCCCCGCCACGGCGGGTTCTTCGCTTCGCTACGAAAGTTTCCATTTTCTAATTACCCGTCACCCGACACCAACAGCCAATAACGCACAGTTGAATTTCGAACACCGATTAACGATATGCGAATTGAGAATTAAAGGCAGACTAAAGACTGAAAACTAATAGCCAACAGCCAATCCTTCGATTTCGCTCAGGACGGGTAGCCAATAGCCAATAGCCAATAGCCAATAGCCAATAGCCAATAGCCAATAGCCAATAGCCAATAGCCAATAGCCAAAATACGCATTTCCAGCCAAAGCTACAACTCCGCGCATATTTATTCCGTGTTACGAAAAAAAATAAAATAATACTTGCCTTTTCCAAACAAATTTTGTAAATGATAACAGTGTTAATAGTTAACTTTGTTAATATTTAACCATATAAAGCCCGATTCATGCCTGACCATTACTCCCGAACAATTGCAGAATACAGCCGCATTTTAAGCCAAATGCTCTGCGAGGTGATAGAGCACAACTATTTAATTAAACAGGTTCCTTTACCTATAAATAAAACACAGTTCTCTATCCTTAAGATTTTAAAGATTTCCGGCCCCTATCTGGTTAGTGAGATAGCTGATATTTTACAGATAAGCCGGGCAGCGGCCAGTAAAAATGTTGATAAACTGGTCCATTTTAAATTGGTGAAACGCAGAATTATCGCCAAAGATCGTCGCACTACTCAGGTTTCTCTCTTAAAAATGGGCGAAAGAATAGTCGAAGAATATGAGAATGTACGAGAACTCAAACAGAATGCGGCTTTGTCCCGCTTTACAGAGAAAGAACAAAAGCAATTAGCCGAGTTACTCGGCAAATATGTACGCGAGTGCCTCCAGCAGGAACAAGAAATTGATTTGATCTGCCTGCAATGCAACGGCAGCATACGCAATGAATGTGAACTGAGCGAACATCGCGATCGATGCAGGTTTTACTACCAGATGGAGCGTAAGACGGAAACTAAATAGCCCTTAAATCCTTAATTTATATAAATCGTTTTAACTTTTTGGAAGGAGGTTAAAGCATGTCCAAATTGAACCAGCTTGATATCGATATGGGACAACGCTTACCTGGCCTGACGGGAGTATCGAGACGCGATTTTCTGAAATTCTGTGCGGCCACTGCGGCCACCTTAGGACTGCCTCTGAGTATGACTGATCTGATTGCAAAAACCATTGAAAACGCTAAACGTCCTCCGGTTATCTGGTTACATTTTCAGGAATGCACCGGTTGTACCGAATCTCTTTTAAGGGCCACTCACCCTACCGTGGAACATCTTATACTGGATTTGATTTCCCTGGACTATTCGGAGACCTTAATGGCTGGCGCCGGACATCAGGTGGAAGAAGCACTGCACCAATCCGTCGAAGCCAACGCCGGTAAATTCATTTTAGTATGCGAAGGCTCTGTTCCCACAGCAGACGGAGGCGTTTACTGCAAGATTGCCGGAAAGACCGCTCTGGATATTCTGAATGAAATTGCTCCCAAAGCGGCTGCTATTGTGGCCATCGGTTCCTGCGCTTCCTGGGGCGGCGTACAATCGGCTGATCCCAATCCTACCGGTGCAAAAGGTATTAACGAAATTATTACAGATAAACCGGTAATCAATCTGCCGGGCTGTCCGGCCAGTCCGTATAACCTGCTTTCTACGGTATTGTATTACTTAACACTCAAAAAACTACCCGAACTGGACAAAAAAGGCCGGCCTAAATTTGCCTACGGTCGTCTGGTTCACGAAAACTGTGAACGTCGTCCGCACTTTGATGCGGGCCGCTTTGCCAACGAATTTGGCGATTATGGCCACAAACAGGGTTGGTGCCTGTATAAATTAGGCTGTAAAGGTCCTGAAACCCATGCCAATTGTCCGATCCAACTTTACGGCGATGTGGGTTCGAATGCCTGGCCGGTAGGTACCGGTCATCCCTGTTTCGGTTGTACGGAAAAAGGGGTTGGTTTTACCAAACCCATATTTCAGCAGGCCGAAGTCTATACGGCAACTCCGCCGGCCTTATATCCGGATGTAAACCAGAGTAAGGGGAACGGGCTGGGCGCCGGAGCGGCAGCCATTGTGGGCGCCGCCGCGGGAGCTGCTGTGGCTTCCGGCATTAAATTCTCCAAAGTTTTGAAAGAATCCGAGCAAGACGCCACTGATTCCGATGCAAAAGAAGAATAGGAGGCGACGCCATGAATGTTGATCGAAGAGATTTTATGAAAATATTATCCGCCGGCGTCGTAACCGCTACCACGGCCAAAGAATCTTTTGGCGCGGAAGAGGATCGTTTTAAACGTTCACCCGATGCCGTAGGTATTCTTTACGACGCAACGGTATGCATTGGTTGTAAGGCCTGCGAAGTGGGCTGCAAACACGCTAATAATCTGCCGCCCGAACACTCGGCTATCGAAGCTTTCAACGGTGTTTCGGGCACATGGGATTCCGCGCTGGATACTTCGGTAAATTCTTTTATCAAAATAAAAGCTATTAAAAATGGCGATGCACCGGTGCGGAACAATGCTGTTGATGGGTTTTCCTTTATGCGTACCGCCTGCATGCATTGTGTCGATCCCGATTGTGTATCCGTTTGTCCGACTTCGGCATTGCAAAAAGATCCAAAACTTGGAATCGTTACCTGGGACATAGACGCCTGCTGTGGTTGCCGCTATTGTCAGATGGCCTGCCCTTTTCTTATTCCCAAATTTGAATACGAGGAACCTTTCCCGCGTGTGCGTAAGTGCTTTTTATGCTCTCATCGCGTAACAAAAGGTGGAATTCCGGGTTGTGCGGAATACTGCCCGACAGGGGCCACCCTATACGGAAAATTTAGCGACATATTAGCGGAAGCAAAACGACGCATTGCCATGCAGGAAGGTTCCAGTTATAACTATCCTGTACATACACTGGATTCCGGCGATACAACACCTAAAAAGACAGCAAAATACATCAACTATGTATATGGCGAGAAGGACAGCGGCGGGACGCAGTACATCGTCCTTTCTGCTGTTCCATTCGATCGTTTGGGTTTACCCAAATTGCCGGAATATTCTTCGGCTTCCAGATCGGAGGGATTGCAACATACCATATACAAAGGACTAATTGCACCCATTGTGTTGCTGGTGGGATTAATGTTCGCTGCCCACAGGTCGGTCAAAAACGAAGAAGAAACGGAATAGGAGGGTGCCATGGAAAAATATACACCTTTAGGCGGAAAGATTTGGACCAAACCGTTTAAAGTGCTTACCGTTCTGGCGCTTATCGGTGCCGTCCTTATTCTGAAACGCTTTTTATTCGGATTGGGCTCGGTTACCAATTTAAACGATGGTTATCCCTGGGGATTGTGGATTGTGTACGACGTGGTAACCGGAACCGCCATTGCCTGCGGCGGATACGCCATGGCCATGCTGGTATATATTTTTAACCGGGGACAATACCATAGCCTGGTGCGCTCGGCGTTGGTTACCAGCCTGTTCGGCTATACACTGGCCGGCCTGGCCATCTTTATTGACGTTGGACGTTACTGGCAGTTACATAATGTATTTATCCCGCCGTATGCCAATCCCAACTCGGTCATGTTCGAAGTGGCCTCTTGTATTTCGCTTTACATCATTGTAATGTGGATCGAATTTTCTCCGGCCTATTTTGAGCACAAACAGAAGACATCAACGGTGAAAAGGCTGAACAGAATCATGTTTTTCTTTATAGCCCTGGGCGTGCTGTTACCCACCATGCACCAATCGTCACTCGGTTCGTTGATGATTGCCATGGGCGAAAAACTCTCTCCGTTGTGGCAAACCCGTTTTATCCCTTTGCTGTTTCTGATTACGGCCATTACCATGGGTTATGCCATCGTGGTTTTCGAGTCTATTTTTTCGGCGGTCAATTTTAAACGACCTCTCGAAACGAAGCTTCTATCCAGGCTTTCGCGGCTTATTCCCATCCTTACGGTCGTTTATCTGGTAATCCGCTTTGGCGTTATAATCTGGAATGGCGATTTTGGTCTGATCTTTAAATTCGACTTAAACAGCATCATGTTTCTGTTGGAAATTATCTTTTTCCTGATTCCTACCGTCATCCTCTTTTCCGAAGAAAAACGTAAACTACCGCGCTATTTATTTATTGCATCAGCGGCTTATCTGTTTGCCGGGGCGTTATACCGTTTTGACACCTTTTTGGTGGCGTTTAATCCCGGGCACGGCTATACCTACTTCCCGGCCGCTCAGGAAATTTTGATTACCATTGGCATTGTCGCCTTTGAACTGATGCTCTATCTGATTTTCGTAAAACGACTTCCGGTTTACCCGGACGTTAAACACGCTTAAAATTTAGGAGGATAAATAGATGGCAAGAAGAATAACAGTCGATCCTATCACCCGAATCGAAGGCCACCTGCGTATCGATTGCGAAGTGAACAACGGCAAGGTTACCAATGCCTGGTCTTCGGGGCAGATGTGGCGTGGAATTGAGCTCATCCTCAAAGACCGCGATCCCCGCGATGCATGGATATACACGCAGCGCATCTGCGGTGTATGTACGACAGTGCATGCTATCGTATCTGTGCGCGCCGTTGAAAACGCTCTGAATATGGAAATCCCCGTAAACGCACAATTCATCCGCAACATGATTATTGCCGCGCACGGCATTCATGATCACATGGTGCATTTTTATCATTTGTCCGCTTTGGATTGGGTGGACATCGTTTCCGCGCTCAAAGCCAATCCGCGCAAGGCCGCTTCGTTGGCGCAAAGTCTTTCTCCCTGGCCGCATAACGATTACCGCCAGTTTAAGGCCGTTCAGGAAAAACTGAAAGGTTTTGTCGCTTCCGGTCAGTTAGGCATTTTTACCAATGGCTATTGGGGGCATCCGGCGATGAAATTGCCTCCGGAAGTGAATCTGATTGCCGCCGCCCATTATCTGGAAGCGTTTGAATACCAGCGTCTGGCCAACAAGATTACCACAATCTTGGGTAGTAAAACGCCGCATATTCAAAACATGGCCGTAGGCGGCGTTTCCAATCCGATTAATCCGGACAGCCAGTCGGCGCTTAACTTTGAACGGCTTTATTACGTTAAATCGCTGATGGACCAAATCGGTGATTTTATTAAAAATGTTTATTTGGTTGATGTGGCGGCCGTAGCTTCCTTCTATCCGGAATGGCTTAAATACGGCTCGGGTGTAACTAACTATCTTTCTGTGCCGGACTTCCCTACCGATCGTAAAGGAACCGAGTTTGGTATGCCCGGCGGCTATATCCCCAATGCCGACATCGGCAAGTACCAGCCCATTGTCAGCTTCCAGGATGATTTCTTCCGCAAGAGTGTTAAAGAGTCCATCAAACATTCCTGGTATGATGGCGACTGGACACGCCATCCATGGGAAGAAGACACCGTACCCAAATACACCGATTTTGAAGATAACGGTAAATATTCCTGGGTAAAAGCGCCGTCTTTCAAAGGCCAACCGGCGCAGGTAGGCCCGCTGGCCAATGTACTGTGCATGTATGCTGCCGGTCATCCGGAAACCAAAAAGTACGCCACTTTGGCCTTAAAAAAGATTAATTCCATTGCCAAAGCGAACTTTGGCGTGGGTATCCTGCATTCTACCTTAGGCCGCCATGCTGCCCGGGCCATCCGTTGCGCCGTGTTGTACGAGGAACTGCAGAAAAACTATCAGATGCTCATCGACAATATTTCCAAAGGCGATACGGAAACCTTTGTCAAACCGGAATTCCCCAAAGGCGAACAACGCGGATTCGGTTTTCACGAAGCGCCGCGCGGTACGCTATCGCATTGGGTTGTGATCGAAAACGGTAAAATTAAGAATTATCAGGCTGTTGTGCCCTCAACCTGGAATGCCGGGCCGCGTAACGGAAATGACGCCATGGGCCCCTATGAAGCATCGCTGATGGGCAATCCGATTGCCGTAGCCGATAAACCGTTGGAAGTACTGCGCACAATTCATTCTTTCGATCCCTGCTTAGCCTGTGCGATTCATCTGCATGATAACAAGAAAAAGGATACGGTAAAGGTTTCGGTCTGGTAATGGAGAAAACAAACATCGCGGTTATCGGAATCGGAAACATTCTGATGAAGGACGAAGGGGTTGGCTGCCATGCGGCCAACCTTCTTCTTTCTGAATATGAATTTGAACCGGCAATTACCATTATTGATGCCGGAACGACCGGCACCGATTTGTTACCGTATCTGGAAGAACACGACCGGATTATAATTCTGGATGCGGTGGAGTTCGAACAGGAGCCGGGTTTCATCGGCTCCATTGAAAACGATGATATCCTCGCCAGGCTGACGACCAAAATGAGCATGCACCACATGGGCATCACCGATGTGCTTAGCACCGCGAAACTTCTGGATATCGTTCCGTCACAGTTGTTTTTGCTCGGTATGCAGCCCAAGGACCTTTCCGTTGGTATGGAATTAACCGAAGAGATAAGGAAACGCTTACCGCGTATGCTGGAAGTTGCCATCATGAAGCTGGAAGAATGGGGCGTAAAGGTGCAAAAGAAGTAGTTCTTTGGCGTACCGCAACATTTATGTTGCGCATAGTATAAAGCAGGAAGTGACGAGAAATTAGAAACTTTCGTAGCGTAGCGAAGAACCCGCCGTGGCGGGGGAAAGTCGGAACGGGATGCTGGATGCTGGATGCTGGATGCTGGAAAAAGATAGAAATTAAGAATTATGAATGAAAAATTAAGAATAAAAAGCTGATAGCTGACAGCCGATAGCCAACAGCTAACAGCCAATAGCCAAAAATTTCGAACACCGATTAACTTGTCTGCCTGTGGCGGGCGATTTAAGATTTAACAACTGATAACTGAAAACTTATAGCCAACCCTTCGACCGCGCTCAGGGCAGGCAGCCAAAAGCCGATGGCCGAGAGCTGATAGCCGAGAGCAAATTCAATAAACCAAAAACTCAAGATCATTTTATGTTTCAACGTCCTTCACGCTTACCGATTCTTATTGTTACCGGTGCCTCCGGATTTATTGGCCGGTATTTTCTGGAGGAAGTAAAAGAAAAATTTTATATTTACGCCTTAGCGCGTCGATCACAAAAAGCTGCTCATGTGCCGAGGCATCCCAATATCGAATGGATTCGCCTCGATATTGCTCATCAGGAATCGGTAAATGCCTGCTTTGAGGAAATTGCACGCAAAGGTGGAGCTGATTTTATTTTACATCTGGCCGGCTATTACGATTTTGACAACGTTCCTCACCCCGAGTTCAAACGAACCAATGAAAACGGTACACGCCATATTTTAGAAGCAGCCAAAAATTTGAATATCAAACGCTTCATTTTTTCCAGCTCACTCACCGTCACCGAATTCACCAGAAAAAATACGGTTATCAATGAAGAAAGCCCTGCCGATGCTGATTTTCCTTATGCCATCAGCAAACGGATTTGCGAAGAAATGGTTAAAGAGTACAGCACTCATTTTCCTTGTGCGATAGTCCGGTTGGCGGCCATTTTCAGCGACTGGTGTGAGTATGGGCCGCTGTATATGTTGCTTAGCACCTGGTTTTCGCAGCGTTGGGATTCCCGCATTTTGGCCGGTAAAGGACAGGCAGCCATTCCATATATGCATGTAAAAAACCTGAACAAACTGTTCCTGTCCATAATGGCGCAAAGCGATCAATTACCTAATTGTCCCGTTCTTATCGGCAGCCCGGACGGTTGCACTTCACAGTTGGAATTGTTCGAAATTAGCGTACGTTATAATTTTGGCGAGTTACGTAAACCCATTTTTGTTCCCCGCTGGCTGGCTGCAATCGGTGTGGCTCTGCGCGACTTGCGCGGTCGTTTTATCGGCCATCGACCATTTGAACGGTTGTGGATGATGAAATACATCGACAAACAGATGCGGGTGGACGCATCGGCAACAAGACGGCTATTGGGCTGGCAACCCCGTTCACGATTTTTGATCCGACGCCGGCTGCTCTTTTTAATAGAAAACATGAAAAGTAATCCCTATGAATGGAAACGCCGCAATCTGGAGGCCATTACCAAAAAAGCTGCGGTATTACCGAATCTGATTATCTACGAGGTCATGCTTCGCAAAGAGAAGGAAAGTATACTTCAGATTGTTAACTATTTAATGCAGCCGGATGATGCTTCACTTTTTCCTAATTATCGAAAACTGGATAAAGATAAATTGTGCAAAAGAGTAAAGCATATTTACCATATTCTAAAACAAGCTGTTCGGACCGGCGACCGTTTCCAGGTTTTAAGCTATGCCCACAATCTGGCTATCGAACGTTTTGTGGAAGGATTTGACCGCAAAGAAGTACAAAATGCCGTTGCTTTTGTCGGGCGACGCATTGTGGATACTTTACTGGAAGAGAATGAACTGAAAAATATGAAACAGCGTATTTATGATGAAATAATGATGACCATCCAGCTGATCGAAGATGAAATCGAAGATTCATACGAAGAGCTGACCGGTGAAGCGGATACATTGTAGCCGTTGTTCCTCATTTACCATACGGCACGGATCTTTATTAAGGGATTTTCCGTAAAAACCACACCCAGTTGAACACTTCGAAATTTTACCTTAGTTTTATCCGTTATATTTTTAACAAGCATCCATGTAAAATCCCTTATTTTTTTGTAGATTTATTCGAAGATGACAAAAACGAAAGAATATGGAGGTCAAATGAAACATACTTTCTTAATTCTAACATTATTTTTTATTCTGGCCGGCTGCGCCGCACAGGAAGAAACCTTGCAGAAAAGCGAACCGGTATTAAGCCCCCAGGTTGAACATTGGATAGCTAAACAGGATACCGGTTCAACAAAGCAACTTGGGGTCTTGGTCACAGCATCGGAACCGCTGGATAACGTACCTTTTTTAAGAAAAATTAAGGAAAACTATTATACCGGCCGACTTACCGTTAAGCAGATAAAACAGCTCACCGAGGATCCTCGTGTAAAGAACATCAGCACGGGGATGAGCCGGTTACAAAACAACAGATAGGAGACCCGCCTTATGCGTACGATTTTCTTTCTTTTAGTTGTATTCATCTCGTTTTCAACCGCTCAGTATTTAGACCCGTTTTTGCAAACCGAATTGAATAAATTGGCAAAAACGGGGGATGAAGCTGTTCTTCCCCTTATCGTCAGTGGCGATGAGAACCTGGCCGATGAACTGCTAAAAAACGGATTTACCGTCCATACCGATTTAGGTAACAGAGCTACCATACGCATCCCGCGTAGTGCATTGAATCAATTAGTACAAGTAAAAGGTTTACGCAGAATTAGTATGGGCGCAAAACTACGTCCGCTTAATTCTAAAACGGTAACCTATCAAAACGTGGATGCAGCTTACGCCAAAGGTTACACCGGAACAAACGTAATCGCCGGTGTTATTGATACCGGTATCGACTTTTACCACCCGATGTTCATCGACTCCAACGGGAACAGCCGGATTCTCTATATTTGGGATCAAACGGCTTCCAGCGGGACAAAACCCAGCGGCTACACTTACGGTGCGGAGTACACTCAATCACAGATTAACCAGGACCTCAGTTCGGGCACGCCTCATTCCGTTGTTCCCCAACGTGATACTAACGGTCATGGTACCCACGTAACCGGCACCTTTGCCGGATTGGATTTGGGTATTTCCCCGCCGGATACCCTACATGGCGGAGCTAAAACGGCAAATATCATTTTTGTTAAAACCACTATGTCACAATCCGATATTTTAGATGGGATAAGTTATATTTTTGATAAGGCAGAAGCTCTTGGTAAACCCTGTGTCATTAACATCAGTTTAGGCAGTCAGGCCGGTCCTCATGACGGCACGGATGATTTCACGGCAGCCACAGATGATTTGACCGGTCCGGGCAAAGTCATTGTGCGTGCCGCCGGCAACGAAGGCAGTGACTATATACATTATTATGCAGAAAATGTTACTTCTTCCGATGCCATACAATTCGGTTATACTTCGCTTTTAACCGTTTGGGTGGAGCAGGGCGACAATGTAAGCAGCGCTTCCCTCTCATGGGATAGCGGTTCCATTAGCGGTGTAGTACAAGGCACTCATAAAAGCAGCGGTAATGTTACCCTGTATTTAGACCCGCCAGCCGGTAACGGTCAAATTGCCGCCTGGGTAGTTATAGACGACTCGACCGGCATATCTCAGGACGATTTCACCTTGACGCTCAACTCTTTAAGCGACGGTAACAACAACGGAAAAATTAAAAGACACGCCTGGTCGGAAGAACACGCTTTCTATGATCCCTATGGCGCTTTTTCTCAGGGAACCTTGTATAACTATCCTCATTTCCCTTATACTCTTTCCAATGGCTCCTGCGGGAGCAAAGTAATCGTAGTAGGTGCCTTTGTTTCACGTAACAGTTGGACGGCCAGTAACGGAGGCCCCTGGTACAGCCCCGGCACAGGTGAAGAAGGCGGCATCACCTATTTTAGTTCCATCGGCCCAACTGCTGACGGACGCAACAAACCGGACATCATCGCCGGCGGCCGTCTTGTGCTTTCCGCTAAAAGCAAAGATGCCTCCGCATACAACAATCCCTATTATATCCCCCCTGCACCGTATGACGACAACTATTACTATTTGCAAGGCACGTCCATGGCCAGCCCTTCGGCGGCCGGCGCTATCGCCTTGCTGCTGGAAAAAAATCCCACCTGGGGGCCGGATGAGGTCATCGCTTATTTATCAACCCATGCGCAGGGTACTCAGCGTCCGGAAGGAGTTACAGCGGAGCAACTAAAAGTAAAAGAAAACCCCAATACCTGGGACCGGGTTTTTGGTTACGGAGCGGTGGATTTGAGCGATCAGTTTACAGCCATTGGCGACGAGAAAAATATAAGTCTGAACGATTATCATCTGGAACAAAATTTTCCCAACCCCTTTAATCCGAGCACATCTATCCGGTATCAACTGCCCGTAGCAAGCGATGTTGAGCTTAGCGTTTACAATATGCTGGGGCAAAAAGTAAAAACTCTGGTCGATCAACGTCAATCGGCCGGCAACTATCGCATAAGTTTTGACGCCGGCGAATTAGCCAGCGGTGTATATGTGTATAAATTAAAAGCAGGCGCGTTTACACAGACCAGAAAAATGATATTACTGCGTTAAGAATAACGCATTTCTACGTGTCAAATAGTGGGTGATTCAATAGTTTATTACCGAATCACCCATTATTTTATTATTCCACATACAAGGGGTAGCAACATGAAGCGGCTGACAGGAACATTCCTTTCTTTTATACTCGCGGTTTTATTCATAACCGGCTGCTCACCTTTTAAGGTTTACACAGATTATGACCACGAGGTTGATTTCAGCAGGTACAAAACATTTAAAATGCTCAAATCCCGTAAGGAAAAAAATAAGCTCGGAGCACTGGATAACCAATTGAACCGTACACGCATACGACGTGCAGTAATATCGGCGCTTAAAGAAAAAGGTTATCGC
>DRQG01000013.1 GCA_011369465.1 Caldithrix abyssi | reverse complement strand
TCATTGGGTTCCAATTCTATCTTTACATGACCGTACTGACCGCGTCCGCCGGACTGACGAACAAACTTACCTTCCGCATCCACTTTTTTGGTGATCGTTTCCTTGTAAGCCACCTGCGGTTTTCCGATATTGGCGCCAACCTTAAATTCGCGCAGCAGACGATCGATAATAATTTCCAGATGCAGCTCGCCCATACCGCTGATAATCGTTTGGCCGGTTTCCTCATCCGTACGGACATGAAAGGTGGGGTCTTCATCACTCAATTTAACCAGAGATTGCGCCAGCTTATCCTGATCGGCCTTGGTTTTCGGCTCTACAGCCACTGAAATTACCGGCTCCGGAAAGTGCATCGATTCCAAAATAATATGATTACTCGTATCACACAGAGTGTCGCCCGTGCGGGTATTTTTCAGACCAACCACGGCGGCTATATCGCCGGTGGAAACGTGCTCTATATCTTCGCGGTGATTGGCATGCATCTGCAGGATACGACCCACCCGCTCTTTTTTCTCGCTATTGGAATTATACACATACGAACCAGTTTTTAACTGCCCCGAATACACCCGGAAGAAGGTCAGACGACCGACATACGGATCTACCATAATTTTAAAAGCCAGAGCAGAAAACGGCTCACTATCATCGGGTTTACGCGTAATTTCCTTGCCGGTCTTGGGATCGGTACCTACGACCGCGCCTTTGTCCAGCGGAGAAGGCAGATAATCCACCACGGCATCCATCAGCCGCTGCACACCTTTATTCTTAAAGGCGGAACCACATAATACCGGAGTGATTTTACCATCCAGCGTTGCTTTGCGAATTGCTGATTTTAATTCCGGTATGGTAATTTCTTCACCTTCCAGGTATTTCATCATCAAGTCTTCATCGTATTCGGCGACCGCTTCCATAATTTCATTGCGGTAATGTTCCGCTTTTTCCAGCAGGTCTTTCGGCACTTCGCCCTCTTCAAAAAGGGCGCCCAGAGCGCTGTCATTATAAAGAACGGAAGTCATTTTAACCAGATCGATCAATCCGGTAAACATATCCCCTTCGCCGATCGGAATCTGCAAAGGCACCGGATTGGCTCCGAGACGTTCTTTCATCATCGCAAGCACATTGTAAAAATCAGCGCCGATACGATCCATCTTATTAACAAAAGCGATACGGGGAACGCCGTATTTATCAGCCTGACGCCAAACCGTTTCCGACTGCGGTTCCACACCGCCAACGGCACAAAACAAAGCGATGGCGCCGTCAAGAACACGTAAAGAGCGCTCTACTTCCACCGTAAAATCCACATGCCCGGGCGTATCGATAATATTGATTTCGTGTTTATTCCAGGTAATTGTGGTTGCGGCCGAAGTGATGGTGATTCCGCGTTCCTTTTCCTGATCCATCCAGTCCATGGTCGCGGCGCCGTCATGCACCTCACCCATACGATGCAACCGCCCGGCATAATACAAAACCCGCTCGGTGGTTGTGGTTTTACCGGCATCAATATGCGCCATGATGCCTATATTTCTGATTTTATTTTTATCTATCTTCTTTGCCATTACCACGAAAATCCATTACCATCTGAAGTGTGCAAACGCTTTGTTTGCTTCCGCCATCTTATGCGTATCTTCACGTTTTTTAACCGAGGCGCCTTCATTTTTATAGGCAGCCATTAATTCATTTGCCAAACGATCGGCCATGGTACGCTCGGAACGAGCGCGGGAATAACGCACCAACCAGCGAATCGCCAAAGCCTGGCGACGATCGGCGCGAACTTCCACCGGCACCTGATAGGTTGCCCCGCCCACACGGCGGGATTTAACCTCAAGAATCGGTGCCACATTTTCCATGGCTTTTTTAAATACTTCCAGAGGATCTTTTTTGAGCTTTTTCTCAATCTGATCCAGGGCGTCATAAAAAATCTTTTCGGCAATACTTTTCTTGCCGCTCAGCATCAGCCCGTTTATAAATTTAGCCACAACCAGATCTTTATATTTTGGATCCGGTAAAATTTTTCTTTTTTGAGCCCGTCTTCTTCTTGGCATAGTCTCTCCAGCTACAGCTTACAAATTATGCTTTTGGTTTTTTTGTACCATATTTGGAACGACCCTGTTTACGGTCTTCCACACCACTTGTATCGAGTGTGCCGCGTACGATATGATAGCGTACACCCGGCAAATCCTTTACACGACCACCGCGAATCAAGACGATGGAGTGTTCCTGTAAATTATGGCCTTCACCCGGTATATAAGCCGTTACTTCTATTCCGTTGGTTAAACGGACACGGGCCACCTTGCGCAACGCCGAATTCGGCTTTTTTGGCGTGGTAGTATATACCCTGGTGCACACCCCGCGTTTTTGCGGACAGTTACCCAAAGCGGGTGCTTTATTCTTTTTTATTACGACCTTACGACCCTTGCGAATCAACTGATTAATCGTAGGCAAATCAACCTCCAGGCAAAAAATTACAGTCTCTTAATTTAATACATTTATCCTATTAGTTCAAGCAGTATTTACATTTTCTTCCACATCATTTTCAATATTTTTTTCGGGATCACCGTCAGGCGTGTCATCGGGTTCTTCATCCGTGCCCTCCACGATCATATCCAGCTTATTATAGCGGCTCATACCGGTACCGGCAGGAATCAGATGTCCCATAATAACATTTTCTTTCAGGCCGATTAATTTATCTTCTTTTCCGGCGGTGGCCGCTTCGGTTAACACCTGCGTGGTTTCCTGGAACGAAGCCGCAGAAATAAAAGACTTGGTAGTCAGAGCAGCCTGCGTAATACCCAGCAGCAACGGCGTAAACGTAGCCGGTTGCGCTTTGCGGAATTTTACCGGTTTCTTTTTGGCCTTTTTCAGGTCTTTATTCACCATATCCACGCTTTTCTTATCCGTAATCGAGCCTTCCCGGAACAGTGAATCGCCCGGATCGGTAACCACGATTTTATTGGCGATTTTGGCGTTTTCTTCGAAGAAGTCGGATTTATGCACCTGGTCGCCCTGCAGAAATGAGGTATCGCCGGAATCTTCAACGCGTACCTTTTGCAGCATCTGCCGTACAATTACACCGATATGCTTATCGTTGATTTTTACACCCTGCAGTCGATACACTTCCTGAATTTCGTTCACCAGGTATTCCTGCACTTTCCCCGGCCCTTTAATACGCAAAATATCATTAGGCGAGATGGAACCGTCGGTTAAGCGTTCACCGGCTTCCACAAAGTCGTTTTCGTGCACCAGAATATGAACGCCATGCGGTACGGAATATTTTTTCTTTTCATGCTCGGATTCCACGATCAATTCGCGCACACCGCGTTTAATGGAACCGAATTTAACATATCCGTCAATTTCACTGACAATAGCCTGCGATTTGGGCTGACGGGCTTCGAACAACTCGGCCACACGCGGCAGACCACCCGTAATGTCGCGGGTTTTTCCGATTTCACGCGGAATCTTTATAAGGATATCACCCGCGTTCACTTTATCTCCGCTGTTGATCAAAAGAAAAGACTTAACCGGGATAATGTACTGGCCAAGCACCTCGCCGTCTTCATCTTTGATATAAATGTGCGGATTCAGATTTTTATTTTTAGACTCTACCACCACACGCTGTTTACGACCGGTTTGATCATCCAGCTCTTCGCGGTAAGTTACATTTTCGATAATATCCTTGAATTCAACGATACCGGATTTATCGGCAACGATTACCGAAGAATACGGATCCCAATCAAACAGGACGTCACCTGCCTTTACCTTAAGTCCATCCTCTACACGCAGTGTGGCGCCATAAGGGATATTATAGGTAGAAATCACCCGGTTGTCGTCATCGAGTACCTCAATTTTACCATTGCGGCCGATAACCACCTGTTCCTTGTTTACATTCTCAACCGTTTTTATGTTGATCAGCTTCACCTTACCATCGGTTTTGGATTCGATGTGCGATTCGGCAGCGATATGTGCAGCCGTACCGCCGATATGGAAGGTACGCAGTGTAAGCTGAGTACCGGGTTCACCGATACTCTGAGCAGCCATTACCCCCACAGCCTCGCCAACACTAACCAGATTTCCGGTGGCCAGGTTACGGCCGTAACACAAAGCGCAGATACCCTGCTTTGATTCACAGGTCAGCTCGGTTCGTACACGAACCACCTGCACCGAGTGCTGGTTGATAAGATCGGCGACGGCCTCATCCACCATTTCGCCGCGTTTGGCGATGACCGTACCATCCAGAGGATCGACTACGTCGGCGGCAAGCACACGTCCCAGAATACGGTCCGCCAACGGTTCAATGATTTCCTCACCTTCTTTCAGGTCGGTAACATCCAGGCCCAAAATCGTACCGCAATCATGCTGGGTAACAATCACATCCTGAGCCACATCCACCAGGCGGCGCGTTAAATAACCGGCGTCGGCCGTTTTAAGAGCCGTATCGGCCAGACCTTTACGGGCGCCGTGCGTAGAAATAAAATATTCGATCACCGACAAACCTTCCAAAAAGTTTGCCGTAATGGGGTTTTCGATAATCTCGCCGGTTTGCCCCCTTAAAGATTTTTGCGGTTTGGCCATCAAACCGCGCATACCGGCCAGCTGACGAATCTGTTCTTTGCTGCCCCGGGCGCCGGAATCGGACATCATATACAACGGATTGAACCCGTTACGATCATTCTTCAGTTTAATAAACATGCTTTCGGCTACATCCGCCGTCACACGGGTCCAGATATCTATGATTTTATTATAGCGTTCCCCGTCGGTGATGATACCGCGGTCGTACTGATCAAGTATTTCGTCCACTTCTTCCTGCGCCATATTAACCAGAGCCGCTTTTTCCGGCGGAATTATAATGTCGGACAAGCTGACCGACACACCGGATTTCATCGAGTATTCAAATCCCAGGTCTTTTAATTGATCCAGGAAACGCGCCGTGACCTGATTACCGGCCACCCGGTAACAACGGGATATAATCTCCGACAGGCTTTTTTTGGACAGCAGTTCGTTTACATACCCTATCTCATCCGGAACAATCTGGTTAAAAATTACGCGGCCCGTGGTGGTTTCTATAATTTCACCGTTTATGCGCACATTAATCTTTGCATGCAAATCCAGTTTGCCGCTATTATAGGCTGCGATCACTTCTTTGGAGAAGGCAAAAGTCTTACCTTCGCCTTTGGCGCCCGGCATCATCTTGGTCAGATAGTAACAACCCAGAACGATGTCCTGACTGGGCACGGCAATCGGCTTCCCGCTGGAAGGCGACAAAATGTTATGACTGGACAGCATCAGAAACTTTGTTTCCACCTGCGCCTCATAGGATAGCGGAATATGAACCGCCATCTGGTCGCCGTCAAAGTCGGCGTTAAAGGCGGCGCATACCAGCGGATGAATCCGGATGGCTTTACCTTCGATGAGCACCGGTTGAAAGGCCTGGATACCCAGACGGTGCAGGGTAGGCGCACGGTTCAGCATTACCGGATGGTCTTCGATAATTTCTTCCAGAATATCCCAGACTTCCGGCCCGCGACGCTCGACCAGTTTTTTAGCGCTTTTCACCGTTTTAACATAACGGCGTTCCACCAGCATGCGAATAATAAAGGGTTTAAAAAGCTCGATAGCCATTTCTTTGGGCAAACCGCATTCGTGCAACTTAAGCTCCGGCCCAACCACGATTACAGATCGACCGGAATAATCCACGCGCTTACCCAACAGATTCTGACGGAACCGTCCCTGTTTTCCTTTAAGCATATCGGAAAGCGATTTCAACGGACGATCGCCGTCGGAACGCATGGCTGCGGAACGTTTGGAATTATCAAACAGGGAATCTACCGCTTCCTGAAGCATGCGTTTTTCGTTACGCAAAATCACTTCGGGCGCTTTAATTTCCAATAATTTTTTAAGACGATTATTACGAATGATTACGCGCCGGTACAGGTCGTTCAAATCACTGGTGGCAAAACGGCCGCCTTCCAGCGGTACCAGGGGACGCAATTCGGGCGGAATAACCGGAATAACATCCAGCACCATCCACTCGGGTTTGTTACGGTATTCGGTGTTTTCTTCTTTTACGCGGAAGGCTTCCACAACTTTAAGCCGTTTCAGGGCATCCTGTTTTTTCTGCTCCGAAGTTTCCGTTTTAACCGCTTTGCGCAAATTAAAAGCCAGATCCTCGATATCGATCATCCGCAACAGATGATGCACGGCCTCACCGCCGATTTTTGCGATGAACTTATCGGGATCGTCGTCGGATAAATCCTCGTTCATATCGCCGTGGGCATCCAGCTGGTTAAAATATTCTTCTTCGTTGATCAGCTGTTTAAATTTTAAATCGCTTTTTCCCGGATTGATTACAATATAGTTTTCGTAGTAGATTACTTTTTCCAGGTCTTTGGGCGACATATCCAGCAGATAACCGATTTTTGACGGTAAAGAACGGAAGAACCAGATATGTACCACCGGAACGGCCAGGCTGATGTGCCCCATCCGCTCGCGACGTACTTTCTTCTGTGTTACTTCCACACCGCAGCGGTCACAGATAATGCCCTTGTAACGGATTCGTTTGTACTTACCGCAATGGCATTCCCAGTCTTTTACCGGCCCGAATATTTTTTCGCAAAACAGACCGTCTTTTTCGGGCTTAAACGATCTGTAGTTTATCGTCTCCGGCTTGGTAACTTCGCCATGGGATTGCTCCAGTATATCATTTGGCGATGCCAGGCCGATGATTATTTTGTTAAACTTATTGATTCCTCTTTTGATATTCACAATATCAACTCCTAAAATTGAAACTCTCAAAAATTTTTGAAGAGTGCAAAAAGGCTTAACGATCAGAAAAAAAATAACTTCCGGGCCTACTATTCCAGCAGCCCGGAAGTTTCAGGTTTCACTATTCCATGCGCACTTTAAGACCCAGACCCTGCAATTCGCGTATGAGCACATTGAACGATTCCGGCGTGCCGGGATCGGGCAGGTTTTCCCCGCGCACAATGGCTTCGTAGGTTTTGGATCGCCCGGTCACATCATCACTCTTAACGGTAAGGATTTCCTGCAGGGTGTAGGCTGCACCGTAGGCTTCAAGCGCCCACACCTCCATTTCACCAAATCGTTGACCACCGAACTGGGCCTTACCACCCAACGGCTGCTGAGTAATGAGCGAGTACGGGCCAATTGAACGAGCATGTATTTTATCATCCACAAGGTGAGAGAGCTTCAGCATATAGATATAACCAACCGTAACTTCCTGATCAAAAGGCTCACCTGTGCGACCGTTATACAGGCGAATCTTACCCGACTTAGGCAATCCCGCTTTTTCCATTTCGGCCATAATATCATCATACGTGGCCCCATCGAAAACAGGGGTTGCATATTTTTTGCCAAGCAAATAACCGGCCCAGCCAAGGGTCGTTTCAAATATCTGCCCCAGATTCATTCGCGACGGTACGCCCAGCGGGTTCAGAACGATATCCACCGGTGTGCCGTCAGCCAAAAAGGGCATATCTTCTATCGGTACTATTTTGGATACCACACCCTTATTACCGTGTCGGCCGGCCATTTTATCACCGATTGAAAGCTTACGCTTTTCGGCAATGTACACCTTAGCCAACTGAACGATACCCGGAGGCAGTTCGTCGCCTACCATAATTTTATGCTTTTCGCGTTTCAGTTCGTTTTCGATATCCTGAAGCACCTTGCGATAATCGGCATAGAGCTGACGTATAAAGGTGTTTTTGGGGTCCTCTTCGAACCAGGTTGTGTTAATATCCAGGCTTTTTACATCCACTTTACTGAATGTATTTTCCTTAATAACCGTATTGGCTTTTAAGGCGACCTTTCCATCCACATAGCGGATGCCCAGACATTTCATCCCTTTAAAATGCTCAGACAGATTTTCGGCCAGCTTTTCCACCACCCTGGCTTTTTGCTGTTCGGCTTCTTTGTCGAGTTTTTCGACCAGAATCTTTTCGTCTTTTTTAGTCTGAGCGTCTTTTATTTTGCGCGAAAACAAACGGGTGTTTACCACCACACCCTTCATTCCGGGAGGCGCCTTCAGTGAGGCGTCTTTTACGTCGCCTGCCTTGGTACCGAAAATCGCCTTGAGCAATTTTTCTTCCGGAGTGGGGTCGGTTTCGCCTTTGGGCGTCACTTTACCGATAATGATATCGCCGGCTTTCACTTCCGCGCCTACACGAATAATACCGTTTTCATCTAGATTCTTCGTGGCTTCTTCGCTTACATTGGGGATGTCGCGGGTTAATTCTTCTTCGCCCCGCTTGGTATCGCGCACCTGCAGCTCAAATTCCTGTATATGCACCGAGGTGTACACGTCATCACGCACAATGCGTTCGCTGATGATAATGGCGTCCTCAAAATTATACCCCATCCAGGGCATGAAGGCCACCAAAACGTTGCGCCCCAAAGCCAGCTCGCCGTTATCCGTCGCACAACCATCCGCCAGAACATCGCCTTTTTTGACCTCGTCGCCCACCTTAACCAGAGGACGCTGGTTGATGCTGGTATTCTGGTTGGTGCGCCGAAATTTAATCAACTCGTATTCGATATATTCCTGTGGTTCCAGCAGACGTTCTTTGCCGCTGGTCGGTTTCTTAATATTTTTACGCTTTACAACGATCTTTTCGGCATCCACATAATCCACCACGCCGTCTTCTTTGGCAATAACCATCGTACCGGAATCAATCGCCACCTTCCGTTCCATACCGGTTCCCACAATGGGAGAATCCGGATTGAGAAGCGGCACAGCCTGGCGCTGCATGTTGGAACCCATCAGAGCCCGGTTCGCATCGTCATGTTCCAGGAAAGGAATCAATGAGGCGGCCGGCGAAACGATCTGATTGGTGGCCACATCCATATAATCAATCTCTTTTGGCGAAACCACCGGAAAGTCGCCCTTAATTCTGGCTTTAACTTTTTCTTTCTGGAAATTGCCTTTTTTATCCAGCGGCGCGTTAACCTGTGCAATTGTATAGCTGTCTTCTTCGGTAGCGGACAGGTATTCAATTTCCTTGGTAACCACCCCGTTTTTCACTTTACGATACGGCGTTTCAATAAAACCGAAATCATTAATACGGGCATGCACGCACAAAGACGAGATAAGACCGATATTCGGCCCTTCCGGCGTCTCCACCGGACAAAGACGTCCGTAGTGGGTGTAATGTACGTCGCGCACTTCGAAACCGGCGCGCTCGCGGGTTAAGCCCCCAGGGCCCAGCGCCGAAAGACGACGTTTATGGGTCAGTTCCGCCAGCGGATTGGTCTGATCCATAAACTGCGACAATTGCGAAGTCCCAAAGAACGTATTGATTACCGAAGAGATGGTCCGGGCATTCACCAGATCCTGCGGCGTCAGCTTATCGGAATCCCCGATATTCATACGTTCTTTAATGGTACGGGCCATTCGGGATAGCCCTACGCTGAACTGAGCCGCCAACTGCTCACCAACCGTACGCACACGACGGTTACCGAGATGGTCGATATCATCCGTAGGACGGATACCGGCACGCAGTTCCATCAAGTAGTTGATGATGGCAACGATATCTTCTCGCGTTAATACGGTTGTCTCGTAAGGAATATCCAGATTCAGTTTTTTATTGATACGATAACGCCCCACCACGCCCATATCGTAGCGTTTTTCATTAAAGAACATACGCTCAATCAGATTACGGGCGGTTTCGATATCAGGCGGTTCGCCCGATCTCAACTGACGGTAAATCGCTTCGATGGACTGCACGTCCGTTTTAGCCGTATCCTTTTGCAGTGTATTCAGAATAATATTCGGATTATTCGGATCGGACGGACGAATAATTTTAATTTTTTTGATGCCCAGTTCAAGGCATTGATTGAGCAGCTCTTCGTTTACCTCTTTGCCCTGCTCGGCAACCACTTCGCCGGTTTGCGTATCCACCACATCGGCGCCAAGCACCAGGCCGATCAAACCGGGAAAATGATCCGGTTTTACTTCGCGCTCTTCGCCAACCTTGAAAAGATCAACAATTTCTTCGTTGGTGGCAAAGCCGATAGCGCGCAGCAGCATTGTAACCGGGAATTTCTTTTTCCGGTCGATGTAAACATACATGACGTCGTTCACATCGGTGGTAAATTCAACCCAGGATCCACGAAAAGGGATGATACGCGCCGAATACAGAGGCGTACCGTTGGGGTGTACCGCATCCGAGAAAAACACACCCGGCGAACGATGCAACTGACTGACGACCACCCGCTCGGCACCGTTAATAATAAAGGTGCCCCGATCGGTCATCCGAGGCATATTACCGAGATAGACATCCTGTTCAATAAACTCGGTAAAATTATCCGTTTCGCCGGTTACATCCTTAATGGCCAGACGCATTTTTGCCTTTACGGGCACAGCGTAACTAACCCCCCGCTCCTGACATTCGCGGACATTGTATTTGGGTTTGTCAATATAATATTCAACAAATTGAAGTTCATAGTTTCCCGCGCTGTCGCTGATGGGAAAAATATTGTTGAAAACAGACTGCAAGCCTTTATTTTCACGTTCTTCGGGCGCAACTTTGGCCTGCATGAACTCTTCATAAGACTGGGTCTGAATTTCCAACAGGTTAGGATAATCCATCACCGGCGGGATACGCATGAAAAAGTGTCGATCAATCTTTTGTTTACTCATTAAGTAATACTACCTCATAAAATTGATAGTTGAGTACAATTTAAAAACAAACTATTTAAGTTCTACGACACCGCCAACTTCTTCAATCTGTTTTTTGATATCTTCCGCTTCGGCCTTGGAAACACCTTCCTTAACCGCTTTCGGTGCGCTGTCAACCAGCTCTTTGGCTTCTTTTAAGCCCAAACCGGTAATGGCACGGACAACTTTAATAACCTGAATTTTCTTATCGCCGGCTGCATTGAGCACAACGTCAAATTCAGTTTTTTCTTCGGCGGCTTCAGCGCCACCACCGGCTGCTGCAGGACCAGCAGCAACGGCTACAGGAGCGGCCGCAGTTACTCCGAATTTATCTTCAATTTCTTTGATTAATTCAGAGATTTCCAACATGTTTGCTTTTTCTAAGTAAGCAAGTACATCGGCTCTTGTAGTTTCTGCCATCGTTAACCTCCAATATTCTAAATGTGAAAATTTTGTTCTGCTTTGATTTTATTTTTTATTTTCTTTAACGGCATCCAACGTTCTGACAAGTTTTTGCATACTGGCTTGCAGCGTACCGGCCAGCTTGGTCATCGGTGATTGCAATGCGCCCAGCAGCATGGAAAGAAGCACTTCGCGTGTCGGCAGATCGGCCAATTTTTTAGCTTCTTTTTCATCAAACACTTTGCCTTCCAGATAGACCACCTTCAGCTTAAGGCGTTCTTTCGGCTTATTAAACTCTTTGATAATACGTGCGGGCGTAACCGGATCATCATACCCTATAATAAAAGACGTAACACCTTTCAGGTGCTCATCCAGGGCGGATACACCGGCATTGTTCAAGGCGCGCTTGGCCAGGCGATTTTTCAGAACCTTGTATTCCACTCCGGCTTCGCGGAACTTCTGACGCAGCTCGGTTACGGTTTGCACATCAATCCCTGTGTAGTCGGCCAGATAAACGCTTTTCGCCTCTTTAAATTTTTCCGTATAGGTATCTACTATCTCTATTTTCTGTGGTGTAGCCATTTCTCAATCCCTATCTTATGATGTAAAATTAGAAACAGATCGATCCAGAAAAATACCCGGGCCCATCGTACTGGAAATAGCGATGGAACGCAGGTAAGTCCCCTTGGCCGAAGCCGGTTTCAATTTTACGATCGCATTCACAAAGGTTTTAATGTTTTCGATAATTTTATCATCCTCGAAAGACGTTTTACCGATACCGGAGTGAACGATACCCGTTTTATCAACCCGAAAGTCGATTTTACCGGCTTTAATCTCTTTTACAGCACCGGCAACATCCGGCGTTACGGTTCCGCTTTTGGGATTAGGCATCAAGCCCCGCGTACCGAGGATCTTACCAAGCCTGCCGACCATTCCCATCACATCCGGAGCGGCAACCGCCACATCAAAATCCAGCCATCCGCCTTTAATTTTGTCGATATACTCTTCCAGCCCGGCATAATCGGCGCCGGCATCCAGAGCCTCTTTAACCTTATCTCCTTTGGCAAAGACAAGCACCCGTACCGATTTTCCGGTTCCGTTTGGCAAAACAACCGTACCGCGCACCATCTGATCGGCATGTCGCGGGTTCACTCCAAGACGCATGGCGATTTCCACTGTCTCGTCAAATTTAGCCGTAGAAACTTCCTTCATTAATTTGACGGCTTCCTCCAGGGAATATTCCTTACTGCGATCTATCTTGCCAATGAGTTGTTCATAACGTTTACTTCGCTTCATTCTCACCTCACCCAAATTTTGAAAATCATCCTTCAATCAATATTCCCATACTGCGTGCCGTTCCTTCGATCATGCGCATGGCCGCTTCTATATCCGCCGCGTTCAAATCCGCCTTCTTTATTTCGGCAATTTTTTTCACCTGTTCCCTGGTAACCTTTCCAACCTTGTTCACGTTAGGTTCACCGGATCCTTTTTCCAGCTTGGCTTCTTTTAGCAACAAATCGGATGCGGGCGGTGTTTTGGTTATATAGGAAAAGGAACGATCCGCATAGACGGTAATCTCTACCGGAATTATATAGCCGGCCTTGTCCTGCGTGGAAGCATTAAAAGCCTTACAAAATTCCATAATATTAACGCCGTGCTGACCCAAAGCGGGGCCTACGGGCGGCGACGGTTTTGCCTGACCGGCGGGAATCTGCAGTTTAATTTTTCCTATTTCTTTTTTTGCCATTACAATTAACCTCTGTTTTACTGCTTATTTTTCCAGTTCCACCTGAAGAAAATCCAGCTCTACCGGCGTTGGCCTGCCGAAAATGCTGATATTTACCTTCACCTTATTTTTTTCTTCGTTAATCTCTTCCACAAAACCTGTAAAATCATTGAATGGCCCGTCCACTACCCGGATAGGATCACCAACCTTATAGGGCACAGATACCTTGCCCTTGACCTGGGTTTCGCGACTCCGTTCAATTTTACCCAGGATGCTGCGTATTTCCGACTCGCGCAAGGGAACGGGTTCGTTTTTTGGCCCGACAAAACTTACCACACCCGGGGCGTTGGAAATGACGTGCTTGGTTTGGTTATCCAGGACCATTTCAATCAGCATATATCCGGGAAAAAAGGTTTTATTCTTGACCCGTTTCTTCCCGTCTTTCATTTCGATAATATTTTCGGAGGGAATGACGATATGCCCCACTTTATCCTGAATACCCTGGAGTTCGATCTCTTTTTCTATATGCGCTTTTACCCTGGCTTCTTTTCCCGAATAAACCCGCAAGGCATACCATTTTTTTTCACTCACAACTTTAGACCCCGTAAAAACTATTGACTAATAAAATATTTTTACAATATTGGATATGATTAAATCCGCTACAAATATAAATACGGTAAACAGCAAACTTACCACGATTACAATCACCGTAGAATTCATCAGCTCGTTTCGCGTAGGCCAGGAAACTTTGGCCATTTCCGTCTGAACATCTTTGATAAACTGCTGGATTTTTTTAATCATTGTCTTCTTTCCACTCTCCGAGATATTTAGAAAAAAATCAGCAGGCGTGGAGGGACTCGAACCCCCAACCCCTGGTTTTGGAGACCAGTGCTCTAGCCAATTGAGCTACACGCCTAACTGAAATTTTCTATTTCGTTTCCTTATGCAGCGTACGGGCATTGCAGCGCGGACAATATTTTTTATACTCCACGCGCCCGGTTTGCTTACGCTTGTTTTTTGTAGTTGTGTAATTTCGCTCTTTACACGTCGTACATTCCAGTGTAATAATATCTCTCACTGCATTCTACCTTTATATTATTCGATGATTTCCGATACAACACCGGCGCCTACCGTACGACCGCCCTCACGAATAGCAAAACGCAATTCCTTCTCCATAGCGATCTCTTTCTGAAGCTCTACTTCTACCGTAACGTTGTCGCCGGGCATTACCATCTCTACACCTTCCGGCAACTGTATCGTACCCGTTACGTCCGTGGTACGGAAATAAAACTGCGGACGATACCCGTTAAAAAACGGCGTATGACGACCACCCTCGTCTTTGGTCAATACGTAAACCTCACCCTTAAACTTGGTGTGCGGGGTAATCGAACCCGGCTTGGCGATAACCTGACCGCGCTCCAGCTCCGTCTTCTCTATACCGCGCAGCAAAAGACCAACATTGTCACCGGCTTCACCGCGATCCAGCAATTTACGGAACATTTCCACGCCCGTACATACCGTCTTCTTATGCGCGCCCAAAC
>DRQG01000012.1 GCA_011369465.1 Caldithrix abyssi | reverse complement strand
TTTTGAAAGGAATAATGAACAATCATGTCATGGCCTCCACTTTGATAAATAATCCAAATTAATGGGTATTTCGAGTAGATGCCAAATGACATAATACTGAATTATGAATAAATAGGCACAAAGGGGCAAAGGCACAAAGTAACGCAAGATTCATCTTGCGCTCGGGAAGCCGAGAGCTGACAGCCGAGAGCCAACAACTTAATAACTCAATAACTTAATAACTAACTGACAGCCAATAGCCAAACGCTAACAGCCGATGGCCAAAAGCTGACAGCTGATAGCCGAGAGCCAAAAGCAAATAGCCAAATACAAAGGTATATCTATGAAAAAAAATCACGAAGTCTGGGTATTTATTGAACAACGCGGCGGTAAGCCCGCCGATGTAAGTTTTGAACTTCTCTCTAAAGGCCGTAAACTGGCGCAAACGCTTAAAGGAACATTAAAAGCCGTGGTGATCGGGCACAACATGAAAGATGTGGCCAAAGAAACCTTTCGCTACGGCGCACAGGAAGTCCTGCTGGTTGACCATCCTGATCTGGAGTTTTACAACACTCTGCCGTACTCGCGCATCATGAGCGAACTGGTGGACGAACACCAACCGCGTATTGTTTTGTTCGGCGCCACTTTTATCGGCCGCGATTTAGCGCCGCGCGTAGCCTCGCACACAAAAAGCGGTTTAACGGCCGACTGCACCGAGTTAAAAATTTCCGACGTAACCTATTTGCGCAAAGATTACAAAGACTTGTTGCTGCAAATCCGTCCGGCTTTCGGCGGTAACATCGTGGCTACCATCATTACTCCGGATAATCCCGTACAGATGGCCACCGTGCGCGAAGGTGTAATGGAAATGGCGCCGTTGGATAAACCCGTGAACGGTACAATTACGGAAATACCGTACACCCCTAACGAAACCGATACACTGGTGCAGATTATAGAACGCTACCATGAAGAAAATAAAGTCAATTTAAAAGCAGCACCCATCATTGTGGCCGGTGGATATGGAATGGGTTCCAGGGAAAATTTTCAGTTGCTGCACGAGCTGGCTGATGTGTTGGGCGGTGAAGTAGCCGGCAGCCGGGCCGCGGTGGACGCCGGCTTTATTGACCATAATCGTCAGGTGGGGCAAACCGGCGTAACGGTGCGTCCAAAGCTGTATATTGCCTGCGGAATATCCGGGGCAATTCAACATCGGGCCGGAATGCAGGAAGCCAAAAAAATCATCGCTATCAATACCGATCCCGAGGCGCCCATCTTCGACGTGTGCCATTACGGGATCGTTGGAGACGCTACGGAGGTGATTCCGATGTTGATTGATGTATATAAACACAAGTTGAAATAACAAACCCCAAATGGCAAATTCCAAATAAGATCGTAAAAAAACCATATCGGATTATAATGCGAAATGATGAAACGACAAAGCCTGTTTATGATTTGGAGGAACGTACATTCAATTTTGCCAGAGATGTCAGAGTGTTTATAAAAACGTTGCCAAATTCCTTAGCCAATCTTGAGGACTGCAAACAGCTCGTAAGAGCATCAGGTTCTATCGGTGCAAATTATTTTACTATTTGGAATTTATTTGTCCCGCCGGGGCGGGTTGTTATTTGTTTTTTGGAATTTTATTACCAAGTTTTACAAGAAAAAAATTAAGGAATTATTATGCCAAACTTTTTCACCGATAACAAAGATCTCGTATTTCAATTTGAGCATCTCGATCTGGAAGAAATTGTGGAACTTACCGAAAACGGATATGCCGAAGCGGAAAAATACGATTATGCTCCGCATGACTATCAGGACGCCATGGATAATTATCGCAAGGTACTGGAAATTGCCGGTGATATCGCCGGGAACATTATCGCCCCCAACGCAGCATCGGTAGATGAGGAAGGCGCCCATTTCGAGAATGGCAAAGTACGCTATGCCAAAGGAACGCAGGAAGCTCTCGATATGCTCAGCAAAGCCGAACTCATGGGCATCACCCTGCCCCGCCGGTACGGCGGTCTGAATTTCCCGACCACCATTTACATCATGGCCATAGAGATGATCTCCCGCGCTGATGCTTCGTTAATGAACATTTTTGGTTTGCAGGATATTGCCGAAACCATCAACAAATTTGCTGACGAAGAACAGAAAAAAGAATACCTGCCTCAATTTGCCGAAGGGAAAGTGACCGGCGCTATGGCTCTAACCGAACCGGACGCCGGATCGGACCTGCAGGCGGTTAAGCTACAGGCGTATCAAACAGAAGACGGTCAGTGGCGGTTGCGCGGCGTAAAACGCTTTATTACCAACGGGAACGGCGATATCCTGCTGGTGCTGGCCCGCAGCGAACCGGGTACCAAAGACGGACGCGGTCTGAGTATGTTTGTGTGCTATGGCGACGATACCGTAAAAGTACGGCGTATCGAAAACAAATTAGGTATCCACGGCTCGCCCACCTGCGAATTACAATTCAATGATACTCCGGCGCAGTTAGTCGGTAAGCGTAAATTCGGTTTAATTAAATACGTAATGGACTTGATGAACGGTGCCCGTCTGGGTGTCTCCGCGCAGGCATTGGGTATATCGCAGGCTGCCTACGAAGAAGCGCTGGATTACGCCAAAGCGCGGGAACAATTCGGCAAATCCATATACGATATTCCGGTAGTGGCCAATATGCTTATCGATATGCGTGTGCGGCTGGAAAGCGACCGTTCCCTGCTTTACGCCACGGCCAAAGCTGTGGATTTGCGCGATAAACTGGAAGAACGCATTCATCATTTGAAAGCCGAAGGCAAAGACGTTTCCGAATTAACCGCACGGCAGAAAGAAGCTTCCAAAATTGCCGCTCTGCTCACACCGATGACCAAGTATGTACTCACCGAAAACGCCAACAAAATCACCTACGACGCCCTGCAAATTCACGGCGGAACCGGTTATATGAAGGAATTCAATATCGAACGTCTGGCCCGCGACGCCCGTATTACCAATATATACGAAGGCACTTCCCAGCTACAGGTTGTGGCAGCCATCGGCGGCGTCATAAATGATATAATGGGTGCCTATTTTGAGCAGAAAGAAAAGAGACACTATAAGGGTAACCTGCAGCGCCTGGCCGATATGTTAAAAGAAATCCGCCTCATCTTTCTGGACAGCCTCAAATATGTGGAAGATAAAAACGATAAATATTTTCAGGATGTGGCGGCAAAAGAACTGGTTGAGCTGTACAGTTACCTGTTTACCGGCTATTTGCTGTTAGATGAAGCGGAAGTGGACAGCCGAAAAGTGTTCATCGCCAATCGATTTATTATCAGCGCCGAAGCCAAAGCGCGACAAAATGCGGAAGCCATTAAGAACGAACAATTCTCCGATCTTCTGCACGCGGACGAAATACTGATTTAAGATAGTTCAAAGGCCTCTTTCGGATAATCCGGAAGAGGCTTTTTTTGATTATACGGCAACCCATTTGGAATAAATACCCTCTCGAGTTCCGTTTTATCGAAACGAAGCAATCCTCTGTTCTGGTTTCAAAGTGGATATACGGATTACTTATCCGCAAAGCGGGAATAGCCGAAAACCGCTTTTATAAATAAGAAAGGAACAACTCCATGACGCGTTATTTTTTTTCAATCATCATACTGCTCATTCTTATCCTTCCTCTTTTCGGGCAGGATTGGGTACAAAAAATGGAACGAATGGATACGGATTTTTATAGTATTCAAAAATCTTTTAATGAATACTGGAAAGACCGCCCTATCGAGCGCGGCAAAGGTTGGAAACAATTTAAGCGCTGGGAATATTTCTGGGAACAGCGCGTCTATCCCAGCGGCCAGTTCCCGGCACCTAACCAAACGGCTCTGGCCATGGAGGCCTACTGGCAGAAGCGGGCCGAGAGTCCCAACGCGATAGCGGCCGACGATGCGGATTGGACTTCTTTGGGGCCGGACAGTTGGACTACGGTAAGTTACAATCCCGGAATCGGGCGTGTGAATTGTGTGGTACGCGATCCTAACAACAGCAATCTGCTTTATATCGGCGCTCCGTCCGGCGGGTTTTGGAAATCAACCGACGGAGGCGCCACCTGGTACACAACCACAGACGCTCAAACCGTACTGGGTGTAACCAGCATTGCCATCGACCCAACCAATTCGGATGTTATCTTCATTGGCACCGGTGACGGCGATGCAGGTGATACGTACAGTATCGGCCTGCTGAAATCGACCGACGGCGGCGAAACCTGGCAGCAAACCGGCCTGCAATGGGACGTTACGGAATCGCGCCGCATCAGTAAAGTGCTGATTCATCCCAACAACCCGAATATCATGTTGGCCGCTACCAACAACGGCATCTATAAATCTACAGATGCGGGCGTTAACTGGAGCAATGTCCTATCCGGAAATTTTAAAGACATGGAGTTTAAGCCCGGCGATCCGAGTACGGTTTATGCAAGCGGAAGCTCGTTTTACAAATCCACCGATACAGGCGATACGTTTAGCGAATCAATGACCGGCATTAGCAACCCTATCCGTATACAACGTATTGCTATTGCGGTAAGTTCAGCCAACAGCAATTATGTTTATCTGCTGATCAGTGACGCAGTTACCAGCGGATTACACGGTGTATATCGCTCCACAGACAGCGGCGCGTCGTTTTCCCTGCAAGCGAACAGTCCCAATCTGCTCGATTCTTCCATCGACGGTTCGGGCAGCGGCGGACAGGGCTGGTACGATTTGGCCATAGCCGTTTCACCTTCGGATATTAATGAGGTATATGTGGGCGGAGTTAATACCTGGAAATCAACGGACGGCGGCGTTAATTGGAACATTGTGGGTTACTGGTATTATCCAAACACTTCGGTACCTTATGTGCATGCCGATGTGCACGCATTGGAATTTTACGGAAGCGATTTGTATGCGGGTTCCGACGGCGGTTTGTGGGTGACATCAGACGGTGGATCAAACTGGACCGATTTAAGCGCCGGACTGGTAACCACTCAGTTTTACCGTATGGGCGGTTATCCGGGTGATGCCGGTTTAATTTTGACCGGTGCCCAGGATAACGGTACCAATCGATATCGTGACGCAGCCTGGGTGCATGTACGCGGCGCCGACGGTATGGAAGCGGCCATTAATTATAACAATCCCGATACCATGTATTGCTGCATTCAAAGCGGCGGCCTCTATCGCTCTATCGACGGGGGCGATAACTTCCAATCCATAAAAAACGACATTGACGAAGACGGCAACTGGGTAACGCCCTATTTGCTTCATCCCACTGACCCGCAAACACTTTTTGCCGGATATGTCAACGTATGGAAAACAACCGATGGCGGCGATAGTTGGGTAAAACTTTCCGATTTTGGTGGTTCAACACTGCGCTCGATTGCCATAGCCAAATCGAATCCGAATGTAGTTTATACGGCCACGGGAAATATTATCTACCGCACAACCGATGGGGGTTCGAACTGGAACGATGTAACATCCAACCTTCCGGTAGATCAGGCCAGCCTTACCTACATTGCCGTTTCCGATTTTGATGCCGATGAAGTCTGGGTAACCTTTTCCGGCTATGTGGATGGTGTTAAAGTCTATAAATCGGTAAACGGAGGCGCCAATTGGAGTAATGTTTCCGGCACGCTTCCAAACCTGCCGGTAAATTGCATTGTTTTTCAAAATAATTATAACGACGCCCTTTATATAGGCACCGATGTTGGCGTTTATTATACCGACACCACTTTAACCGACTGGGAACCGTTTATGCAGGGTTTACCGAATGTGATTGTGGATGAGCTTGAAATCCATTACGGAGCCGGATTGCTGCGCGCCGCCACCTATGGCCGCGGAATGTGGCAGTCTCCCTTAAAAAATGTTGTTTCGGGTTTGGAGCAGAGTCCGTCCAATCCGCAACTCTTCTCTCTGTATCAAAACTATCCCAATCCGTTTAATCCCTCGACCACCATATCGTACATGCTGGAACGCAACCGCCATATAACGCTCAGGATATACGATATGCAGGGTAAAGAGATACGCACCCTTATCGATGCCGTGCAAAGTGCCGGTCTGCATCAAATACGATGGAATGGTCAGAACAACCAGGGAACGGCGGTTGCCGGAGGGGTGTACATATCTACTTTAACATCGAACGGATTTAAACAATCGCGTAAAATGATTCTTCTAAGGTAGAGCGCGAATTATTACGGCAGTTCAAAAATCTCTAATACGGCATCTTTGGCTCGATCAAAATCCCGGACGTCGATAACGCAGGATATGGTGGATATGCTGCTGGAAATACCGAGAATGTTGATGCCGTTATCGCCCAAAATATTGCAAAAAGTTGCGGCAATGGCCGGTTTTTCGCGGAAATGGGGACCGTAAATACCGATAATGCCCACGTATTCCTGCTTTTTGATGGAATGGGATTGGTCCTCTATTTCATTTTTTATTATTTCATCGGCCTGTTTCATATCTTCCGCATTGATACAGAATGCCAGAACAGCCGTACCGTCCTGCGCCATGGCTTCGGTAATGTATTCCAAATTTATCTTTGCTTTGGCAAAAAGACGCAATACCGACGCCGCGGCGCCGGGTTGATCTTTTAAGGAAGTTATGCTGTATAAGGTTAAATTCTTTTGCTCTACCAAACCACCGATTTTCATTTGTATTGATTCCTTTCTTTACCGGTCTTGCTGAACTTGTTTCAGCATCCATAAAACAACAGTCAGGATTCCGAATCAAGTTCGGAATGACCTTACCCGTCATGCTGAACTTGTTTCAGCATCCCCAAAACCACAACCAGGATTCCGAATCAAGTTCGGAATGACGTCAACAGTCTTGTTTTATCACTATAAAAATTCGGAATAATTTTCAAACCCTATTTCAATATTTTATTTCTTTTTTATGATTCTTCAAACAGTTTATCCTTTAGATCTTCGAGATCAGGATTAAATTCTTTTATCAGATTTATTTTCCATTGTCGGTGCCAATTCTTTAACTGTTTTTCCCTTAAAATAGCATATTTCATATCCGTGAAATATTCATAATAAACTAAATCATAAAGATTATATTTTTTTACAAATTTTGAGCCAACTCCGTTTATGTGTTCACTCACTCGTTTCCATAAATTATTAGTTACTCCTATATAAAAAGTAGTTCTGTTTTTATTTGACATAATATATACATAAGCATTCTTCATTATTATGCCCTTGAGTTGGCTTATACCGAGATTGTTCTTATTGTTTTCTCTCCACAGTAT
>DRQG01000011.1 GCA_011369465.1 Caldithrix abyssi | reverse complement strand
ATCTCGAAAGAGTCCGTTTCTGTCTTGACAAAAAACTTAAACTTAAGGAAATTTCCTTTGTTACTAATTTAAGTCCATCTCTCACCATTGAATATGTGAGTCTTATTGATGAAATTAAAAAACAAAAAATGGAACAAAAACGCCGTGAACAGGAAGAACTCCCTTTTTAAATTTAGTGGCTCTATGCCAAATGGTGCTTTTGTTCATGCCAAGTGACATTATTCATAATTCTTAATTCTTAATTAATTCCCAGCTCCCTTTGTGTATCTCCAGAATATCGGTCAAGATGGAAAAGCCGGTTTCAATGCGGCCGGCTCCGGCGCCGGTGATGGTTACATCACCCATTAAATCAGTGCTGAAAGTAACGGCGTTCACCGCACCGCTTACGCCGGCCAGAGGATGCGACAGCTCTACCTTCATCGGAGCTACCGAAGCGCTGACCTTACCGCCTTCTTTTTTCACTTCGCCGATCAGCTTCCAGCGTTTGCCTTCCTGCCGGGCCTGTTCGATATCGTCCAGCGTGATGGCGGTGATACCTTTGCAGGGAATATCATCCGGTTTGAGACGGGCGCCCATAACCACATTGGCCAGGATAGTAACTTTAGCCAAAGCGTCAAAACCTTCCACATCGGCCGTAGGGTCGGCTTCGGCATAGCCCAGTTCCTGAGCCTCTTTCAAAACTTCTTCGTACGACCGCCCGGCTTCCATATTGGTTAGTATGAAATTGGTGGTTCCGTTTAAAATACCGCGCACCGCCGTGATGGAATTACCGGCCAGTTCGTTGCTGGCCAGATTAAGCACCGGGGTTCCGGACATCACCGTGCCTTCAATAAGAAAACGGACGTTATTTTTTTGCGCCAGATCAGCCAGTTCGTTGTAAAACAATGCCGCCGGGCCTTTATTGGAGGTCACCACGTGCTTGCCGCTCTCCAACGCCGCGCGGCAATGATCGGTGGCCGGTTTTCCGCTTTTGATATCCGTATAGGTCATTTCGCAGACGATATCCGCGTTTGACTGACGAATAGTGGTTAACGCATCCCAGCCGCGCTGGGCGTCGCCGGTATATTCCTCCAACGATTTACCGTTGCTTACTAAATCCAGTAAGGCCGGAACATCCAACCCGTCCGGTGCGTACACTGATCCCTTGAGCATATCGGAAACAGCCACTACTTCCCATTCGAAATCGTACATCTTTTTCAGATATTCTTTTTTGGATAAAAGAATTTCGCACAGCCCCTGACCGACCGTACCAAATCCGATTAGAGCTAATTTCTGTTTCATTGCATTTCCTCGCTATACAAATTGTGTAGTTTATATCAAAATACGGAATAATGAATTATTGAATTGATGAATTGTTGAATGAATGTACATTATTAATACGTGTTTGTCTTTTCATTAATTTAATTATTCACCAATTCAGCAATCCTTTTATTAATCAAAAATTGTTTGTTCAGACCGCGTCCAGCGCTTGCTCAATATCAGCCAAAATGTCATCGCCGTTTTCCACACCGCAGGCGATACGGCAGGTGGAGGGTTTAATTGAAGCCAGTTTACGGCCTTCTTCGCCCTGCTGCTGATGGGTGGAAATGGCATTGAGGGTGGCCACAGTTTTTACCCGCCCCAAATCCGTAGCTCGCCAGATCATATCCAAAGAGTCGTAAAATTTACGGGCATTTACCGAAGAACCGGGCCGATCTTTTATTTCAATAGCCAGCATATAGCCGAACATCGGTTCGCCGCTATCCACCAACCGCATATACTTTTTAGCCAGATCATAAGCGGGGTAGCTTTCCAGTCCGGGATAATGTACCGCTTCCACTTTGGGGTGGCCTTCCAAAGCGCGTGCTACCTGCATGGCGTTACGGCTCATCTGAGCGACGCGCATACGCAGCGTACGCATATCGTTTAAGGTGAGAATGGCGGACATGGGACTCACCGCCGGGCCGTTATCGCGGTACGGCCATAATTTGGCCCAGATGGCGAAATCCGCTTTCATTTCGTCTGCGCCTATTTTGCTGACGATGTTCTTTTTGGCGATCACCAAACCCATGATGGAGGTACCGCTGCCGCTGATCACTTTGGAAGCCGACTGGATGACGATGTCCGCGCCCAGAGTAAGCGGGCGGGTGAGTGCCGGCGATGCGCAGGTGGAATCCACCAACAGTGGAATTTCGTAACGATGAGCCAGTTCGGCTACGGCACTGATGTCAAAAATATCTACCGAAGGATTGGATGGGAACTCACCGTAAAGGAAACGGGTGTTCTTATCCGTTTTTTCTTCCCATTCTTTCAAATCCAGCGGATTCTTAATCCAGCGTACTTCCACACCCTGCTCGCCGAAACGGCGCACCCAAAACTGTTGGAAGGTTCCGCCGTACACCTTAGCGCTGGCTACTATGTTGGGATTGGGAAAATGTTCGTCTTTAACCAGAAAAGGATCGGTTGCTGTACGGATGGCGCTCATACCGCTGGATGTGGCTACACAACTGGCCTCGATGTCCGTGCCGTAGGTTTCCAGCAGAGCAGCGGTTTCTTCCAGAAAATAACTGGAAGGATTGGCGATGCGGGTATAACACCAGGTAGGCATTTCGTAAGCCAAAGCCGCTTCCATCTCGGTGGCATTGGTATAGGCCTGCGCCGGGCTGAGATAGACCGGTTCCATTATAGATCCGTTGTTGTAATCCAGAGCTTGATGCAAATCGTACAAGCCGTGGGTGGCCACGGTGTCAAATTTCCATTTTTTAGCCCGGGCGATGCGCCGTTGCCGGTCGGCGGTCATTTCTTTACCGAAATTCACCCAGTCTTCTTTAGTGAAGTTTTTTCGCTCAATCATTGTTTTCTTCCTTTATTTTAAAGGCGGTTTCTTTTTTAAAGGTGGAAAGAACCACCATAGTTTTTAAATGCTGAACATGGGGCAGCTCGGTTAATTTGTGAAACACCAATTCTTCGTAGGCGGGAATGTTTTTTACCGCAATTTTAAGCAGAAAATCGGCGTCGCCGGTCACATGATGGCATTCCATAATTTCGTCGATTTTTTGCACACTGCGGATAAAGTCCTCCACATTTTTCCGCCCGTGGCGGCTAAGGGTTACTTCCACAAAGGTGCAGGTTTGATATCCGATAGCCACGGGGTCCACAATGGCGGCATAGCGTTGAATGATACCGTTCTTTTCCAGTTTTTTTACCCGTTCCAATGTGGGCGGTGGTGAGATGTTAATCCGTTTGGCCAGCTCGGTATTGGTAATCCGGCCGTCCCTTTGCAGGATATTGAGGATTTTAATATCAGTAGGGTCGAGTTTCATAATAAAATTATCCAAAAGATGAATAGATAATTATAATATAATACAATACGGCAAAAAATCAATATAATTATTAAATTAATAGGGTGGGCGCAGAATTATTTAGAAATACGAACGGATAGATCGGATCTATCAGACAAAAGGAGTATTATTTATAGGAAATACGGATTGCAAAAATATATTTGAAAGCCTGATTAAGAACCACAATATAAGGAAAACTAACTATGTTTTTTCACTACACCACCGTCCTGATCGGCGGCCTCTTTCCATTGCAACGTTAAATCAATGGATTGGAACTCCAAATTATTTTCCGGAGAAACAAGCTACGGTTTGGTAGGCGGTTCGGTGGTTTCCTTTTTGTTGCAAGAAAGGATAATTATAAGACGAAAAACAAACAATTTGAAGTTCATTTTTCCCATCCCTTCTCGTGATAAATATATTTTATTTCATCTTCAGTAAGCGCTCGGTTATAAACCCTGATATCATCGATAAACCCAGAAAAAACATGCCTACCTCTACTGTCGATCATTCCAATCATCCCATCATTATCTGAATATAGTACTTTAGTGCCGGTACCGTGAAAATGATCCTGAGCATTTTCACCATCAATAAAAAGTTTAATATTATCCGGCCCCCAAAGTACAGAAACTAAATGTTGCCATTTATCCATATTTACAATAGATGAATCAGTCACTTTTCCCCTACGAGTACTTGAAAGTGCATAACCACTATAGAATGAAGTACTGAATGAACCATCGCTACCTATTTCAATTTTAAAGCCATATCTATATCCGGCATCATCTACTTTATCATTTCGAAAAATCACATTCCTTTCCAATAAAGATCTAATCTTTATCCAGGCACTAATTGTAACTGGAAAATTAGGTTTAACATTTTTCCCAATATCAATATAATCATCCACCCCATCAAAACTATAAGCACTATTCGGATTTCCAAATCTATCTTCTGTCAAAGTTGCTCCATAAACCGTTCCATCATTCCCATTGCCGCTCTCATCGTTAGCGTTGCCATTAAACGGATAATAAGCTACCAAACCATCGGTTGGAATAGGATTGGGCGTGGTTTTGAACTGCCAGATATCGCTTGCGGTTTTGGCGCCTTTGCTATCCTTTGCCACTACTTGCCAATAGTAAACCGCTGCCGTATCTAAATCACTCATTTTTAGCGAAGAGGAAACCATATTTTCTTTATTCAATGGTGGCGGATTTTCTTTGCCAAAATTCAAATCATATACCACGGCGTCACCGTCCTGATCGGCGGCCTCTTTCCATTGCAAAGTTAAATCAATGGACTGATATTCTGAATTATTTTCCGGAGAAACAAGCTGCGGTTTGGTAGGCGGATGGTTGGCTAAAAGAATACCCAGGCGAATATCTGCTGTGGCCGTTTTTCCGGCTTTAACGGTTACATTCACATTCCCAGGATCATAACCGTCTTTAACAGCCTGAACGATATAATCACCCGGGTCAACATCTTCGATTGTATATTTGCCATCAGCATTTGAACTAACGGAAGAGGTGGGCGGTTCAGTGGTAATAATAGCTGCCGATACCACAGCATCCCCTGCTTTATTCATCACCGTTCCGGAAATTGTTCCTGTGGTGGGAGCCGGTTCGGTGGTTTCCTTTTTGCCGCAGGAAAATAGGAAGAACATAAAAATTAGAGCTATACACGCGGACTTCATTTTTCAGCCTCCATAAGACTAAATTAGCTTATCTCATTAAAATCATCTTCCGAGTTTGCATAAACCCGGCGTCCGTACTCAAGCGGTAAACGTACACCCCGCTGGCCAGATTGCTTCCATCAAAAGTAATCTGATGGTAACCGGCTTGTTTGAAGCTATTAACCAGCGCAGCCACTTTTTGCCCGAGCAGGTTAAAAACTTCCACTTTTACCTTGCCGGATTTAGGCAGGGCATATTTGATGGTGGTGGTTGGGTTGAAAGGATTGGGGTAGTTTTGTTCTAAAGCGAATCGTTTTGGAAGTGCCCTTCCATAGTAGTGTATGGAAGTTGCTTCGGGTGTATAGAACAAAAACGTATCGGCCGGTGTGTATTCATAGTGGTCTCTGGCCGTCACGGTCCATTGATAGCTGTCATTGTATTTCAGGATACTTTCCCCGTGGAAAGTAAAGGTAGTGTCCGTTAAGTCTGTTATGCTTGTATCAATGGAGGCGTTAAAGATTTTGAGGTCATACCAAATGGTATCCTGGTCAACATTTTCCGCCTGCGACCAGACAAATTGAATGGGCATACTTAAGGTATCCACCGTATCTTTGTCGGCAGGTGCGAGTAAATTAAACGCACCCGGCGCGTCATTCACCGGTGTAATGGTAACCATGAAGGTATCTGTGGCCGAAAGTCCGCCGGGATCAGTGGCGGTAACAAACACATTGCCGGAGCCGAAATAATTTTCTGATGAGGTTACAAACAGGCTATCGCCGTGAATGGATGGCAGAATATCAGTGTTATCCGAAGATGCGGCAAAGGTCAACTCGTCGCCATCGGGATCGGAAAAGACGGTGTTTAGATCTTCAGTGATCAGATGAAGGCCGCTGTCTTCCTTAAAAGAAGTATCTGAGATTGAATCTTGAACGTAAGGAACTTGGTTGCTTTCTTCTTCCAGACCGTCAATCTGGATATCGTCTATGTACCAACCGGAACTCACATCGGGAGATCCAACATGATTATATGAACTAAAATAGAACCCGATTTGTATTTTTTTTCCGGAATAAGCCGCTAACGAAAAATACGTGTTGGTCCAGGTATTTGAGCTAGTGCTGGTGTAATGACCGTTTTCCAAATCCGTCCAATTATCCTCGTTTATTTCTTTAATCTGTACCTGCCCGTAATCATCAGTGCTAAAATTAAACCAATGCCAAAATCTTAACGCAGGATTTTTGTTTTCCTCTGGTACGATGAATGGGGGGCTGATAAAGCGGCTACTGGCAGGTTCACTATAATTCCCATTAAGGTTTGTTCCGATACAAAACGGCTGCGAATGTGCACTGCTCGGCCCGGCGCCTGGCGTCCCGTGTTGCCAGTTACCGCCGTCGGCGCCCCAATCTCCTACATTGAGATCGAAATTCTCGGGATTTTTAAATTGTGCATTATAAATAAGAGAAATATTGTCAATATAAGATCCGGAATTAACATCGGGCGAACCAACATGATTATAGGAATGGAAAAAAAAAGCTATTTGAACGTTTTTCCCTGCGTATTTATTAAGGTAAACTATTGATGGGCTCCATACATCGCTGCCCCTATTATTGGTGTAGGTTGGAGTTATATTTTCCCAAACACCGTTTTCTTCTTTTATTTGAACTCTGAAATAATCGTCAATATTAAAGGCTAACCAATGGTAAAATCGTAAGTAAGGATTGCTCTCCTCTGCCGGTACGGAAAAAACGGTATGCCTTATCAATCTTGTATTGACTCCATCCGCATAATTGCCCGCCAAAACCGTGGCTGCACAGTTCTTACCTTCATAAGCACTATCGGGTCCGCTGGTAGGCGTACCCACTTCCCACGTCCCGGCGTCAACATGCCAGTCTTTTGTCCAATCGCCTTCCCAATCCTCCGACCACAAGGTATCCGCATGCTGAGCCTGTAGAAAGGCGATGTAAAGGCCTAAAAAAATGGTAGCTTTAAACATAAAAAAAATTTGTTTTTTCAAAGTGTTCCGGCGGACATACCACATAATCACCCCCTTCGGGTAAAATGATTCCGGTGTGATCAAATCAATAATTAGAGGCCTCTTTAAACGAATGACGCCACAAGTTTATACATTCCAAACAACGGTTGTCTCAAAATCAGGCTGTAAAGAGGTGGTCAAATATCTTTCTCTTATCTGTTCAGGATAGTTTTGATTGGTTTATCTAAAACCGTACGCTGACACCCATCGTAATAACCGGATTTTCAAAAGGATTCGAATTGGTCATACTCCCTAAACCGTTCGGATTGGTCTTCAAACTCAATATGGGTGTAACCGTTATTTTATTTTCAGAGGTATTGGATAGTTGAACGCTTTTTACTTTGGCAACATGATAATCATTTAATAAATCGAATTTTAATGAAGTGGAAACAGAATCCTGTTTTGCCCCTTCTTCATTTTCTTTCGATGGTTCGCTTTGATCTGATTCGTCTGTATTAGCGAGTTTT
The DNA here is from genome assembly GCA_011369465.1 of Caldithrix abyssi. Lineage (GTDB taxonomy): Bacteria > Calditrichota > Calditrichia > Calditrichales > Calditrichaceae > DRQG01. Next base: position 1,903 of record DRQG01000011.1, on the reverse strand, counting down.
ATGATAAAATAGATTGCCACGGCAGCTCCGGCGATAATCAATACGGTTGTAAGCATTTCCTCGTCCGTCATACCGGGCAATTCGTCCGATTTGTCGTCCCATTTGGCAAGCACATTTGCGGGTGTTAACAGAATCATAGAAAAAAATGAAATTATGAGTATTCCCACCAAGCTCTTTTGATAAATAGAAGCAAACATTTTAAACCCCTTTCTATATGATAAATTATGAAATCCATTGCTATTCAATTCATACCTTGTTTACAGATATATGCCGACCATTAACTGTAATATGGATGCCGGAAGGCTTACTTTCGCTTTGTAAACGTCTCCCCCGTAGCTGGCCGATTGCTCATACTCAGGTTTAGCGGTATAATAGCGCATACCTATATTAAACTTATTAAATGCAATACCACCGCCAAATCCATAAGCAAAAGCGGTTGCCATTTTTGTGGTTTGTGTAATAGAAATCGTTTCATAAGAAAACGTGATATCGGGAAAACTGGATAACAAAAGCCCAATTTGCCCTTCAAAATAAATTTTCGTTGCAGGATTAATACTTGTCTCATAACCGATACCTGTCATTATCCAGGTTGTATAATAATTTCCTGTAGATATCGATCCGCCATAATCCTCGATTTGTTTTTGTAAAGAACTTTCATCAAAACTGTTAAACGCTACCAGGAGGGTTGACGGCCAGATTAAGTTGGAAGACAGGGTTTGCTGTGCTTCGGTCGCGATACAAAAACCGGTGTTTGCAAAGCCGGCTTCTTCTCCACTTGTACTGCCAAAATCTCCCTGTGGAAAGACTACGCCTCCGAACAGACTAATCTTAAAACCACTATAAGTTTGTCCTTTTTCTACAGGAAAAGGTTCTGTTTCAGCCGGTTCTACCGGCAAAGTATTTTTGTCCGTACTATTGAATATTTTAACTGCTTTCGAAATATGGGAATTGGCTAATATGGAAGAGACAACCATTACACCGCCGGAAATTAAAATGGGAACAAGGCTTGAGCCGCTGGAGCCTTCAGGCAAATTACCGCTGGAGACCTGATCTGCTTCATTTAAAGTGTTTAGCAGGTCATTCATCGCAAATATGACAAGCGCTATTGAACCGCCCAGGCCAATGGCGTTATATGGAATGCTTTTTTCAGCTTCTTTCAGGGCGGTGGGGTTAGTGGAAATAATATTGCTAAATTCAGGAGTAAATGATAGTCCCGTGAAACCGAAAACATTTTTCGGTTCATTATTTTGTGTAGAAAACTTTAAACCACTAAATAAGGTTTTATGAAGGCTGATTTTTGCTATGTTGGTTGTGCTGTCAGATACGAAAGATTTGGAAGGAAACGCTGGTTGTGCATATCCGTTTTGGGGAAAAAGAATTAAAATACATGTGATTAGGATAATTGAAAATATTGTTTTTTTCATATACCCTCCGTTTGATGAGTTTATAATCATTTACAATATTTTGGGCGTACGAATATTGGATTCATACAATCTCAGTCTGTATATATTATTTGGTATGTAATTGGAATGACAGGTGTTAGAATCGAATAAAAGATACAATAAACGATTAGGGGATGTAACTACCCCAAAGGATAGTTTTTTAATGAAATAGTCTAATGATCAGATATCAAGATGAAAAGACTTTAGGGCTAACTGTGTTTTGTTGGCAACGTGTAACTTGCGGTAAATGTTTTTAATATGAAATTTTACGGTTGATTTGGAAATAAACAATTCGTTGGCTATAGCCTTATAGCTTTTTCCATCGCGTAGTTTATACAGCACTTCCTTTTCGCGGGAGGTAAGCGGTTCTTCCAGTTGTGTTTTATGGAAAGAGTTGACGATCATACGGGCAATCGGCATGCTCATAGGGGCTCCCCCGTCTATTACCTCTTTAATGGACT
>DRQG01000010.1 GCA_011369465.1 Caldithrix abyssi | reverse complement strand
GCCGCTTTTTAAGGCTTGGCGAAAATGCTTAAAACCAACCGCCGTTTCCCAGACCTTTTGCCCTTCCCGTTTGGCAATTTCCAGCGCAAAATCGGATGAGGGCGCCGTAGAGGCAATACCGCCTTCTAGACCGCGCGCCAGTAGATTGGCATAGGCCACGGGCGCGAAGCGGTTCATATCCATATCCATTCGCGCATCGGCAAAACGGATGCGGTCGGCGTCCGGATCCAGCGCCACGGCCAGCGTGAACTTGCGTCCCGACTGTCTCAGGGCTTCGATCAACGGTTCTTGATTTGCCGCGCCGGGTTCGGGTTTTACGCCGTGAAACGAAAAATCTTCATCCGTGTGGATAAAACGGATGGCTCCCGCCCGGGTTAACTCATCCATCACTTCCGGCCCCAATAAAGCCTGGATGTATCCGCGGGAAGCGCCGTGCATATTGTCCACCAGAATAAACAGATCGTTTCTATTGTCCGATAGCCAGCTACGCAGACGGGGCATATCGAACACAGGGCTTTTTTGTTCCACAAAATCCCGGAACATCTGCGCGGCGTTAACCTTGTTCAGTAACTGTTGATAAGATGCCGAAGAGGGCGTAAAAGATACACCGGCCCGCATATAGGCGTTGGCCTTTTCCTCAATAATTTTGGTCAGATGCACATCGGCCGGGCCTCCGTCAGCCGGATTGAATTTGATACCGGCGTATTCCATAGGATTATGCGACGGCGTAAAATTGATTGATCCGGCGGCCTTAAGCTCGGTGAGCACCGCGGAACCCACGCCGGTGGGACATTCGCCCGCATCGTAAATTTTAATATTTTCAGCGGCCAGCTCATGCCGCGCCGCCCGGCAAAACCGTTCGCCCATAAAGCGGTTATCACGCAGCAGCAAAATACCGGACTGCCGCACCTCATCAAAATCCTTTAAACCGGTTTCCCGTAAAAAGGTATCCGTTTTCATCATCTCGATGATGCCGCGCACGACCTTGTGCACATTGAGCAGGGTAAAATCCCGGCCGATCACTCCGCGCCAGCCGGAAGTGCCAAACACCACCGTGGTCGCATCCTGAGATTGTTCGGCTGCTTCTCCCTGTACTTCACGGATACGGTTTATCATATTTTTAAGAGCCGCGAGCGTTTCTTCATCTACCTCATTTTTATTAAAATAATTACCAATGAGGTTAGCGGTTTCCCATAGCTGCGGCGATTGACCGCTCGAACGCTGCAAATACCGAGCAGCCTGTTCAATTAACGTATCGCTTAAATGGTTGGATAAAGAATGTAATTCACCAAGCAAACTCCCGGCCAGTTCGTTTGTTTTCTTATTTATTTGCATGTTTTCCCATTCTTTTGATGAATCTGCTTTAAAAAGCTCTCAGCTGTCGGCTATCGGCCATCGGCTGTTCGTGTTTTTCTATTCTTTTGATGAATCTGCTTCGAAAAGAGGCGGTAACCTTTTAATATAGGTTGTATTGGTAAATTTATGGGCATCTATTTCAAATATTGTATTTACCATAGTTGATAAATAGCTATTATTGCCAATACAAATCAATTTTAAATTCCATACTCAAATTTATCAGCTTATTTTTACCCATTATAATTATCACCGTTCTGATTAACCGAGTAAAAGAATCCTGTAAGGATTTATGCTTATAGCCCGGTCATTTATGGCAGGGAAAGCAAATCCAAACAATCCGGTATGTCCCGGATGGGACATCTGATTTTCGTTTTTAGTAACATGTCATCCGTCCCTTACGGGACTAAAATCTAACGTAACTATCTTTTTCCCATCGATGAATCGATGGGCTATGGGCATATTTCCCTTCGGGGAAATAAAACAGTATGTGCGGATTTAAGAATATTCGGTCCCATAATAATAACCACTCGATATCTATATTTCCGCTAAAGATTTTCCGGAGAAACTTTAATATAGAAGCTTTCTTAGCCCCTAAGGTAATTGACGAAAAAATAACGCCTGTCCAGAACCGGATCTACGTATTGAACGCGCTATCAACATCCGGCAAAGCCCCGCCCCCCCGCCGTCCGTTGTCATCCCGAGCCCCAGTGTCATCCTGAGCCCCGTCGAAGGATGAGCTTAGCCTGTCCTGACTTGTCGGGATCGAAGGATGACATAATTATCCATCAAGCATCGACTAAGCCCGCGTCATAGTTCGACGGGGCTCACCATGACGCTGTCTTGTCATCTAAAGTATTAATAACCAGCGTTAATTTTTCATCTCTTCCACAATACGGTGCGTATCCAGGGCAATCACCAATTCTTCGTTCGTAGGAATCACGTAAACCTGAACCTTTGAATCGTCTTTATGGATAGCTCTTTCCCTCGGTTCCTTTGCGCTGTTCTTTTCCTCGTCCAGTTCAATGCCCATAAATTCCAATCCGCTGACGCTGTTGCGCCGCACCAGCTCGGAATTTTCGCCGATACCTCCGGTGAAAACCAGGACGTCCAATCCGCCCAAAGCCGCGGCATAAGCGCCGATGTATTTTTTCAGGCGGTAGGTAAATATATCGTGAGCCAGCCTGGCGCGTTTGCTGCTTTCGTATTCTTCTTCAATCTCACGCATATCGCTGCTCACACCGCTAATGCCCTGCAAACCGCTGTGTTTGTTCAGCAAAGTGGTGGCATCGTTCATGGTCAATTCTTCTTTGCCCATTATCTGCAAAATGATAGCCGGGTCCATATCGCCGCTGCGCGTGCCCATAAGCAGGCCTTCCAACGGCGTAAAGCCCATGGACGTATCGATGGATTTGCCGTTTTTGATGGCCGCCGCGGAACAACCGTTTCCCAAATGACAGGTAATAATACGCGAATTTTCTCCGGACAGGCCGGTTAGTTCCAAAGCGCGTTCAGACACATAACGATGCGACGTGCCGTGAAAACCGTAACGCCGTATGCCGTGACGTTTATATAAAGCATAGGGCAGACCGTAGATGTAGGCATAATTGGGCATGGATTGATGAAAAGCCGTATCAAAAACGCCCACCTGCGGCACCCCGGGCAGCAAAGCCGAAGCGGCGTTAATACCCTTTAAATTGGGCGGATTGTGCAGCGGAGCGTAATCGATACAGCGGCGCAGTTCGCGCATCACCTCCTCGTTAATCAGCACCGATTTGCTGAATGCTTCCCCGCCATGCACAACACGGTGGCCGACGGCATCGATTTCGCTGCGGTCTTTGATGACGCCGTGGTTTTTGCTGAGCAAAATGCTTAACACATACTCGATGGCCATTTTGTGATCCAATATTTCACCCGACAGACGCACCGTTTCGCGATCGTAAGGTTTATGGGTAAGCACCGCCCCGGACATCCCGATGCGCTCCACCTGCCCTTTGGCCAGCACCTGTTTTTTATCGGTGTTGAATACCTGGTATTTCACAGAAGAACTGCCGGAATTCAGGACTAAAACGATCATTATCGCTCCCTTTCTTGTAAGTTGGGTGTGAAGACAATGGAGTAATGAAGTGATGGAGCGGTGGAGTAATGGAGTATTGAATTGATGAATGACTGCTTAAAAAACATTACTCCATCACTCCAACACCCCGATTATCATCTATTCATTAATTCAAAAATTCATTAATTCCCGCTTTTCTTTCCCATCCTCTTTCCACCACTTTCCTGTCTATAAAAAAAGGAAGCAAGAGCGGGCCTATCCTTTGTGCCCCTGTCTTACTTCCTTCACATTGTTCCTCTTACCTTTTAATGTTATTTGTACTCGAAGAAACCTTTACCGGTTTTTTTACCCAGATGACCGGCGCGCACCAATTTACGCAGCAACGGACAGGGACGATATTTGGCCTCGCCTAATTCGCGGAACAGGGTTTCCATCCAGGCCATCAACTCATCCAACCCGATTTGATCGGCCAGTGAAAGCGGCCCTTTGGGGAAATTGTAACCCAGTTTCATGGCTGTATCCACGTGCTCGGCGCTGGCTACCCCTTCCATTACAATATGAATGGCCTCATTGATCATCGGAACGATAACACGGGTGGTGATGTATCCCGGATATTCAAAAACCTCAACAGCGGTTTTATCCAGTGTTTCGGCAAAAGATTTGATGAACTGATAGGTTTCGTCGCTGGTTTTAAGGCCGCGCACGATTTCAACCAACGGAATTTTGGGTACCGGATTAAGGAAATGCATGCCGATGATCTTATCCTGACGTTCCGTATAGGAAGCAATTTCCGTAATACTGAGCGCCGAAGTGTTGGTGATAAAAATGGTATCCTTATCGCAAATACCGTCAATCTTTTTAAACAGATTACGCTTGGCTTCCAGATTTTCGTCGATGGCTTCAATCACCAGGTCGCCGTGTATCACATCATCGATTTTATGGGTAACCCGTACGCGGCGCAGGATGGCTTTTTTCTCGCTTTCGGTCATCGTCCAGCGGGCAATTTCCTCATCCATGCTTTTCTCGAGCGCTTCCAGGCCCAGTTTGGCCTTTTCTTCGGTACGCTCAATAAGGATCACTTCCATGCCCTTGGAGGCCACCAATTGGGATATACCCTGGCCCATCGTCCCCGCACCCAGAACGGCCACAACTTTAACGGCGTCCATTTTATCTTCGCCCAAATCGGCCTGGCGCAGGATTTCGATATCCATCATTTTTTCTTTGTCCGCCATTTCGGTTTTTCCTGTATTTTAGCGGTTTTCAATTAATTCTTTTGCCGAAAAGAAAAAGCTCAGTTCAATTCGCGCGTTTTCCGGCGAATCCGAAGCGTGGATAATATTGCGGCCTTTGCTTTCGGCAAACATTTTACGTACCGTACCTTCCTCGGCTTCAGCGGGATCGGTAGCGCCGATCACTTTGCGCAATTCTTCCACGGCATTGTCCTTTTCCAGCGCCAAAACGACCACCCGGCTTTCGGTCATGAATTCTACCAATTCGGCATAAAAGGGACGTTCTTTATGCACGGCATAAAATTCACCGGCGGTATCCTTGGTCAGTTTGACCATCTTCATACCAATGATTTCAAATCCCTCGGACTGCAAACGGGAAATTACCTTGCCAATCAATTTATTTTGTACACAATCCGGTTTTAAAATAGCTAATGTTTGCTGCATCTATTTGTACTCCTTTTTTCAGTTTTTTAAATGTTATTTCAAATTTCCAATTAACAGGAAAACGATGGCTGAGCCTGTCGAAGCCCGTTCCCATCGAATAGCTCAGGAAACGGCGGCTGAGCCTCGCTTGTCCCGACTTGTCGGGGTCGAAGCTGGGTGGTGTACCTTATTTTGTGTTCCCTTCGTCATGGTTCGACGTTGCTCACCATGACGCTGTTCTGTTATCCTGAGTCCCGACTTGTCGGGATCGAAGGATGAGCTTAGCCCGTCCCGATTTATCGGGGCCTGTCCCGACTTGTCGGGGTCGAAACCGTACCCTTCGACAGGCTCAGGGAACAGTGGCTGAGCGCGTCGATGCCGTTCTTTTCGACTACAATACTTCCTTCACCGTACTTCCTATATCGGCCGGGCTTTTGCATACATGGATACCGGCCGCTTCCAGCGCTTTCATCTTTTCCGCTGCGGTGCCTTTTCCGCCGCTGATGATGGCGCCGGCGTGTCCCATACGCCGTCCCGGAGGCGCGGTTTGTCCGGCGATAAAACTGACCACCGGTTTGTCGAAATTTTCCTTAATCCAGGCTGCGGCTTCCTCTTCTGCCGTACCGCCAATCTCACCGATCATGACCACCGCTTCAGTATCGGGGTCATCTTTAAACAGCTTTAGCGCGTCGATAAAACGGGTACCGATTACCGGGTCGCCGCCAATACCGATACAGGTGGATTGCCCGATGCCCAAATCGCTTAACTGACCTACGGCTTCGTAGGTAAGCGTACCGGAACGGCTGATAACGCCCACTTTACCCTCTTTGTGAATAAAACCGGGCATAATACCCATTTTACCAATGCCCGGCGAAATTACGCCCGGACAGTTGGGACCGACCAAATGGGTATTTTTATCTCGGATAAACTCGTATACATTGACCATATCCATCGCCGGAATGCCTTCGGTAATGCAGACCACCAGTTCCAACCCGGCGGCGGCCGCTTCCATAATAGCGTCGGCGGCAAAGGGCGGGGGTACAAAAATCACGGAAGCATTGGCTCCGGTTTCCTGCACGGCTTCGCTTACCGTATTAAAAACCGGTACGCGGTCATCAAACTTCTGGCCGCCTTTACCGGGCGTAACTCCGGCCACCACATTGGTATTGTATTCGATCATTTGACGGGTGTGGAAGGAACCTTCGGAACCGGTAATGCCCTGCACCAGCACCCGTGTATTTTCGGTTAACAGAATACTCATTTTATTCTCCTCGTTCTCTCTTCAAATTATGCGTTCAATACGCCGACGACCTTCTGAGCGGCATCGGCCAGATTATCGGCCACAACAAAATCGATATCGGAATTCTGCAGCATCTCGCCGGCTTCCTCGGCATTGGTGCCGGCCAGCCGCACCACGATGGGGACGTTTACTTCGATGGACTGCACGGCCTCGATCACGCCCTGCGCCACGCGGTCACAGCGCACAATACCGCCGAAGATATTGATCAGAATGGCCTTAACGTTGGGGTCGGCTAAGATGATTTTAAAACCGTTGCGCACGGTTTCCACATTGGCGCCGCCGCCCACATCCAAAAAATTGGCCGGTTCGCCGCCGGCTAACTTAATAATATCCATGGTTGCCATAGCCAGACCGGCGCCGTTGACCATACAGCCCACATTGCCATCCAGCTTGATATAGTTAAGATTGTATTTGGACGCTTCCACTTCCAGCGGTTCTTCCTCGTCCAGATCGCGCAGCTCAATGATGTCTTTATGCCGGAACAGCGCGCTGTCGTCAAAATTGATTTTAGCGTCCAAAGCCAGCACTTCGCCCTGTTTGGTAACCACAAGGGGATTGATTTCGGCCAGCGAACAGTCGTTGGCCATAAAAGCCTTGTACAAAGCCATCATAAATTTTACGGCATTGGAGACCTGTTTGCCTTCCAGCCCCAGGCCAAAGGCCAGGTTACGCGCCTGGAAAGGCTGAAACCCTACCCGCGGATCGATCCATTCTTTAAGGATTTTTTCCGGCGTTTCGGCGGCCACTTTTTCGATCTCCACGCCGCCTTCGGTACTGGCCATCATTACAAAGCGGGATACCGAGCGGTCCAGCACCATGCCCAGATACAGCTCACGTTCGATGTCAATGCCCTGCTCGATGAGCAGTTTCTTCACTTCCTTGCCTTCCGGTCCGGTCTGATGAGTCACCAGATTCATACCCAGCATCTGGCGGGCATATTGTTCCACTTCCTGCGGGTTTTTAGCGATTTTAACGCCGCCGCCTTTACCGCGCCCGCCGGCGTGAATTTGCGCTTTGACCACCGCCGCCTGGGTGGGCAGTTGTTTCGCCACGGCCACCGCTTCATCAATGGAAAAGGCTACATGCCCTTCCGGTACCGGTACATTGTATTTTTTCAGGATATCTTTGGCCTGGTATTCATGAATTTTCATTGTCTTCTCCTAACTGTTTTTAACCAGGTTTTTGTAATTACTTAAATTAGACTAATATAAGAATTTAGCCGAAAAGAGTAAATCAATTTTGCGGCAGATTTTTATTTATCCTTTTTTGGAACGATTCCATTGCACGAAGCGACGGATTCGTTAATATAGTGTCCATCTTCTCAAAGCGATTCCATCGCTCCGAGCGATGGAATCGATTAAAAGCTATTCTATGCTTCCTTTATAATCCTTGTTCCGCTGTTTCCTTGCAAAGCTTCCATGGCGTTTTCGATCGAGGTGATAAATACTTCTTCCCCGCCGCCTTCCAGAAAATCGATGGCCGCCTGTATTTTGGGTCCCATGCTGCCACCGGGAAATTCACCCGCTTCCAAATACCTGCGGGCTTCGGATACGGTGAGCGAATCCAGGTTTTTTTGCTGCGGCGTGCCAAAGCCGATGGCTACTTTATCCACGCCGGTGAGAATAAGCAGCTGCTGAGCGCCGATTTCCTTTCCCAGCACGGCCGAAGCCAGGTCTTTATCGATAACCGCATCCACGCCTTCCAGCCAGCCGCGCTCATCCTTGTACACCGGCACGCCGCCCCCGCCTGCCGCAATCACGATAATGCCCATATCCACCAGATGACGTATAATTTCTCTGGGAACAATACTCAAAGGTCTGGGAGAAGGTACCACCCGCCGCCAGCCGCGTCCCCTATCTTCTTTCATGATCCAGCCGCGTTCGCGCACCAACTCATCCACATCTTCTTTATGGAAGAACGGGCCGACAAATTTAGTGGGATTTTTTATGGAAGGATCATGCGGATCGACCAACACCTGGGTAAGCAGGGTAGCCACCTGCCGCTGCACACCCAAATCGTGCATTTTGTTTTGCAGACATTGTTCAATCATATAGCCCATGCCGCCTTCCAAATCGCCGACAATAATGCCTAACGGCAGCTCGGGCACCAGATGCCTGCTTTCTTCCACACGAATCAGCGCGTTGCCCACCTGCGGGCCGTTACCGTGCGTGATGACCATGTTGTACCCCATCTTGAGCAGACCGATCACGCCCACCATGCTGCGCCGGGTGTTTTCGAACTGCTGGGGGATGTTGCCTTCTTCATCCCTGCCGGTTATGGCATTTCCGCCCAGGGCCACGATGATGGTTTTCTTCGGCATATATTCTCCTTAAATACTTATGAGGATTTTCATGCTATTAATCATTAACTTTCCATAAATGAGTCCACTCTAAAAAGGTTGTAGAAGTCATTCCGTTCCGCCCGGGCGGAATCGGAATCCATAACTTCAATAAAATCAATAGACCCTGAAACGAGTTCAGGGTGACATTTTATTCGCAGTACCCTTTTTAGAGTGGACTCATAAATAGTATTACTATTATTGGATCGGTATCCAATTACAGTAATGCTATTTGGGGATACATTTAAGTCTTAATCCGTTTAAAACAAAAAGAGTTCTCACCGGCAAGGTAAGAACTCTTTTTGGCGTATCAAAGCCTTATCAGAATTTTTTTAACACATCGGACAGATCGGGTTTGCCGATTTCCTGTAATTCGTAGGTTACCCGAACCGCCGGTTTATTAATGTTGATCAGTTTGCGCAAATCGATGGGCGTACCGATGACGACCAGATCGCAGTCGGTTTTATTGATGGTCTCTTCCAGGTCTTTGATCTGCTGATCGCCGTACCCCATAGCCGGCAGCAAGGTACCGATGTCGGGATATTTTTCGAAGGTTTCGGTAATGGTGCCCACGGTATAGGGACGCGGATCAACCAACTCGGCGGCGCCAAATTTCTCTGCGGCCACTACGCCGGCGCCGTAAGTCATTTCACCGTGGGTCAACGTCGGGCCGTCCTCAACCACCAGCACCCGTTTGCCGGTGATTTTCTGATAGTCTTCCACAAACAACGGCGAAGCGGCGTCGATAACCATGGCCTCCGGGTTCACGTCCTGAATATTCTCGCGCACAATCTGGATATCCTCGGCGTCGGCCGAATCCATTTTATTGATGATCACCACATCGGCGGCGCGCAGGTTGGCTTCGCCCGGATAGTAAAACAGTTCGTCGCCCGGACGGTGCGGGTCAACCACGGTGATGTGCAAATCGGTTTTGTAGAAGGGTAAATCGTTGTTGCCGCCGTCCCATAAAATAATATCGGCTTCTTTTTCGGCTTCGCGCAGAATAGCCTCGTAATCCACACCGGCATACACCACGATGCCGTTGACGATATGCGGTTCGTATTCTTCGCGCTCTTCGATGGTGCATTTGTGCTTGTCCAAATCGGACAATTCGGCAAAGCGCTGCACTTTTTGTTCTACCAGATTGCCGTAAGGCATGGGATGGCGGATGGCCGCTACTTTTTTGCCCATATCCTGCAGCATTTTAGCTACGCGACGGGTGGTCTGGCTTTTTCCGCAGCCGGTACGCACGGCGCATACGGCGATAACCGGTTTGCTGCTTTTGACCTGAGTCTGTTTGGCGCCCATCATTTTAAAATCAGCCCCTGCGGCATTTACCATAGCGGCGCGGCTCATCACGTAATCGTAAGGCACATCGCTGTATGCAAACACGACTTCATCCACATCCAGATCTTTAATCAGTTTGAGTAAATCTTCTTCCGGATAAATATCGATCCCATTCGGATACAATTTTCCCGCCAGTTCTGCCGGATATTTACGACCTTCTATATCGGGTATTTGCGTGGCGGTAAACGCAACCACTTCATATTGTTCGTTATCTCGATAAACGGTATTGAAATTGTGAAAATCTCTTCCTGCGGCTCCCATAATCAACACTTTGGTTCGATGCATATGCCCTCCTGTTTTGCTGAAGTACGCCCTTTATAAGGCTATAAAAAAGTCTTATTGTCCATGAAGTTCAAATTTACCAAGCGTATCGGATAAAAGCAATAAGAAAGCGGGGTTTCTTTGCAGTGTGTATCTTATTGTAATTATTTATGTTAAAGGTGTATATTTTATATATACAAAAGGATTCATAAATATTCTGTTTAAGTAGTAACTATTTAAATAACAATATGTTAGCCAAATTTATAGGTTATATTTAGGGAATCCCCAAAATACAAATTGCAAATATCAAATAAAATACAAGTTTCAATGCTGAAAATTAAACCAAATGGTGCTTAACTGCCTGAATTCAGGTTCTTTATCATTGAGATTGATTTTTGTTATCTATAGTTGTGCTTTGCAAAATAAATGATGTGTATAAAGGGTCCTTCTTCATGAAATTATGAGGTAGTCGACAGACTCAGAATGACAATTTAGCGTCATGGTGAGCCCGCCCGCCACAGGCGCCATGTCCGCAGCAGGCGGGGACAAGCTGAACCATGACGAGTAGGTGAACACCATCAATGTGTCATCCTTCGACCCCGACAAGTCGGGACAGGCTCCGCTCAGGATGATAAAAAGGATCAGGACGATAGCTAAGCGTCATAGTGAGCCACGTCGAACTATGACGCTCGGATCTAATAGTGATTGACCTCTTGTCATCCTTCGACCCCGACAAGTCGGGACAGGCTAAGCTCATCCTTCGACGGGCTCAGGATGACAGAACAGCGTCATGGTGAGCCCCGTCGAACCATGACGAACCGGTGATCATCACAAATGTGTCATCCTTCGACTTGCCCGCTTCAGGCGGGCAGGGCTCAGGATGACAACCGACGGGTCGCAGGTTACCTCTTCCGCTACCCTGCCAGGCTTTGCAACACACCTTTAATCATATTGCGGGCCAGAATCACTTTGTAACCGTTTTGTTCCAGCGGTTCGGCGTCGGTTAATGCGGAAGCGGCAATCTTATTGATGCCGTTCTCATCCAACGCGGTACCGGCCAGAGTGTTGTTTAATTTTTTATCCAGCCAGGGAACAGGGGCGACGCCGCCCAGCGCGATCTTACCGCCGCTTATTGCACCGTTTTGCACCTGAAGAGCGGCAGCCACGCTTACCACGGCAAAATCCCAGGCGCTGCGTTCACGGAATTTCACAAAAACACTCCTGCTGCCCACCGGCTGCTCGGGGACAATGACGGAAGTAATGATCTCGCCGGGCTGCAGGACGGTTTCGACAGTGGGATCGTCTTCCGGCAAAACGTAAAAATGCGAAATGGGCAGAAGCCTTTGTCCGCCCGGGCCGTATATTTCCAGTTTTGCCTCCAAAGCCAGCAGAGCCACGGCCATGTCGGACGGATGGACGATATAACAGCCGTCGCCGCCCACCACGCAATGATACTTGTTTTCCCCGTCCATGGCAAAGCAGGTGGCGCCGCCTTTGCGCAGGCAGTCGAAATCGCCGCGGAAATACCAGCAGCGTGGACGCTGGCACAGATTGCCGCCCAGCGTGCCCACATTGCGCAATTGCGGCGAGGCCGCCGACCCGGCGGCCTGGCTTATCGCTGGAAAATCTTTCTGCAGCATCTCGTTTTCCGCCAGTTCATTCAGCGTAACCAAAGCGCCGAGACGCAGTCCCTTGCCCTTTTGACGTTCAACGGCCTTTAATTCCGGCAGAGCTTTAAGATTGACCAGGCGCTGGGGATGAGCAATATCGTTTTTCATCAAACCCAGCAAATCCGTTCCGCCGGCATACACACTGCCCTGTCCGGCCAGCTTCACCGCCTCATCCAGTGATTGGGGGTTTATATATTCAAATTGTTGATTCATTTTGCATTTCCTCTTCTGCTTTTTTTAACCTTGTTTTACACCGCCATACAGACCTTGCAGTACTTTATCCGGTGTGAGCGGCAGGCTTTTGAAACGCACGCCGGTGGCATTGTACACCGCGTTGGCAATTGCCGCGGCCGTCGGGATGTGCGCCGGTTCTCCGATACCTTTTACGCCGGTGTTGTTCAACAACGGGTCGGCGTCGCTGACAATGATAACCTCAATTTCCGGCATATCAGGCAGTAAAGTCATCTTGTAGTTTTCCAGATTGGTGGTCAGCACCTTGCCCGTATTGCGGTCGATCACCCGCTCTTCCATCAAAGCAAAACCGATGCCTTGCATAATACCGCCCTCAAACTGATTCTCCAGCAGCTTGCGGTTGAGCGTGCGGCCAATGTCATGGGCGGCCACGATGCGTTTGACCACAATTTTACCCGTATCCGTGTGCACTTCCACCTCGGCAAACTGGGCGCCGAAAGTGTTTACCGCGTATCCTTCGGGATTGGCTTCGCGCATACCGGTGGTGACCAGCACCTGTTCGCGCACTTTACGCATCAAAGCGCTGACCGACATTTTCTGCGCCGGATTATCACGGTCAACCAGCTCACCGCTGCGGTAGGCAATGCGTTCCGGCGGCAGATTCATCTGAGCGGCTGCATAGCCGATCAGCTTTTCTTTCATCAACTCCGCGGCATGACGTACGGCCGGGGTGGTGGACGGCGCGGTAACGCTGCCTCCGCTGCCGTGGGCATAGGGCGTGACCGCCGTATCCCCTAAAATTACAGATACCTTGTCCATGGGCAGTTCCAGCACTTCGGCGGCCACCTGCGCCAGAATGGTATAGGTCCCTGTGCCGATGTCCTGCGTACCGCAAAGCACTTCCACGCTGCCGTCGCGGTTCATTTTGAGATTGGCGTAAGTCGGAGGCCCGCCGCCGCCCCACCATATCTGCGAGGCCATCCCCAGGCCGCGTTTGATGACGCCCGAATCGCTGCCCGGTTTTTTGTTGCGGTTTTCCCAGCCAATAGCCTTTGCGCCCGCTTCGTAGGCTTCGCGCAATCTTTTAGTGGTATAAGGTTGTCCCGATACCGGATCGATTTCGCTGTAATTTTTTAATCGGAAATCCAGCGGGTCCATCCCGGTTTTTTCGGCCATGGTATCGATCATCGCTTCCAGGGCAAAGGTGCCCTGTACGTGTCCGGGTGCCCGGAAGGGTCGTCCCGGCCCAGCGTTGATGAAAACCGTATATTCTTCCGTGCGTACATTGGGGCATTTGTAAATGCTGCGCAGCGGCCAGCTGCAACCGGCTCCGCTGGGATAGGCGCCGGCGGCTCCGTAGGAGTAATGGCTCATGGCCAGCAGCGTGCCGTCTTTTTTGGCGCCGAATTTCAGTTTTTGCACGGAATCCGGACGGTTGCCCACGGCCAGATTCATCTCTTCGCGGTCCATACTGATTTTAACCGGCCGGCCGATTGTTCTGGCCAGAAGAGCGGCCATTATCGTATATTTCCCGGCGGCCAACTTGCTGCCGAATCCGCCGCCCATATATTTTTTGATCACCCGCACATGATTGGCCGGGATATCCAGGCTATCGGCTAAGGCATTGCGCACGCCGAACACCGATTGGGTGGAATCCCATACGGTCAGTTTGTCTCCGTCCCAATTGACCACACTGCAATGGGGTTCCGTTGGATTATGCACCACCACCTGTGTATCGAAGGTTTCTTCCACAACCACATCGGCCCGGTTAAACCCTTCATCCGCATTGCCGCGTTCATACACCGAGGGTTTGCCGCCGGCAATATTGCCGTTTTCATAGAGTTTGGGCGCATCGGGCTGCATGGCTTTTCCGGCGTCGGCTACGAAAGGCAGGACTTCGTATTCCACTTTTATCTTTTTAAGGGCTTGCGCGGCGATGCGCTCGGATTTGGCGGCCACGCAGGCCACTTCATCACCGGCGTAACGCAAATGGCGGTCAAACAGATAACTGGTGCCGCGATACCATTTTATTTTGGGCGCGTTATCGGCGGTTAATACGGCCAAAACGCCGGGCATCTTTTCCGCCTGCGAAACATCGATGGATTTGATGCACGCATGGGCGTAGGGACAACGCAGGGTTTTGGCATAGGCCATGTGCGGCAGTTGGATATCAAAGGTATAGCGCGCCGTGCCGCTGACCTTGTCGTAGGCGTCATAACGGTCAACGCCCTTGCCGACTATTTTGAGTTTGGCCTTCTTATCCCAGGCGGCGACCTTTTCCGCCGGGACTTCGGCCAGTTGTTCTTCAAAATCTTCTTCAAAGAAGTAGCGGGATTTGATTACTTTTTTATCGGCCATAGCACACCTACCTTTCTGCCCGGGCGTTGGATTTAGCCGCGGCCAGAACCGATTGGGCTATTTTGGGATAGGCGCCGCAGCGGCACAGGTTACCGGCCATGCCTTCTCTGATATCGTCCGGAGTGGGATGGGGCTTTTGCTTTAACAGGGCGTAAGCGGACATGATTTGCCCCGGCGTGCAGAAGCCGCATTGCAGACCGTCTTCCTTTACAAAGGCTTCCTGCAGCGGATGCAGCTCTTCGCCTTTAAGCAGACCCTCCACGGTGAGCACCTCTTTTCCGGCCGCATCCAGCGCCAGTATATGGCAGGAATAGACCGCTTTGCCGTCCAGTAAGACGGTGCAGGCGCCGCACTCGCCGTGATTGCAAACCACTTTGGTGCCGCTCAGATTCAGACGGTCGCGCAGCAGTTCGGCCAGAGTGAGCGAAGCGGGAATGTGCAGGCGCACCGCCTTGCCGTTTACGGTAAGTTGAAGCAGCACCTGATCTTTGGGCGCTTTTTCCCCGGCGTCGTCATCCTTTCCTGCGGATACGGCCGCCGAGAGCTGAGAGAGCGCCAGGCCGCTGCCGGCCACGCCCGTTCCCAGCCGTTTGATAAAAATACGACGGGATATGTCTTTTTCCGCCATGGAGCGTCCTCCTATTGGTGACATTTAAAGGAAGTGTTTATTTCTATTACAATAAACAAAACCTCCCCTCTCGACCGTTATATATTACAGTTTCACCTGAACTTAAAATATAAGCGTGTTCCACAATCGGCACATTGCCAGAGTGGGTTGCCAAGTTCTACTAAACAACCTCCCAGTGCGATTTTACCTTCTTCAATTTCTTTCTCGAGTTGTTTAGTGAAATCCAGATAACCATAAACAATATTTGCGATACGTTCTGAGCCGCATACAGGACATTTTTTTGGTTTTTCTTTGTATTCGTATTTCATTGACTATAGTTATTTACTATATTGTGAAATTACACCCTAAATATGCTTAATAGGACTTTAAGATTAATGATTTATTTAATAAATAAGTCACAAAAGGTAATTAACTACTTAATAATTTTTTAAATAAATCATATTCAAAATTTGATAATGAATATTTAGCTCTCAAGTGGTATAACATTTCACCCGATTTAAACCACTCCTCAAAAGTAGGTATATCCCCAGCAAAACGTCTTCCACATTTGTCTGCGATAGTTTGATAATAATTCACATCAGGGAAAAGACTCAAAGTAAATTTTACTGAACTCGGGAAGTCAAAACCTTTTTTCATATAAAATAATACACTATATATTTGTGCTAGTGTAATCCTTGCAGAATTATTAATACTAGATAGGATTTTTGGTAAATCAGGTTTCCCAATACTCTTTGGTGGTTCAATTGTATTTACTGGTTTACCAGTAATTTTTTTAGGCGGATAACCTTCTTTTTGTCTACCGTCACGAGTTTTATCATAAATCTTATCTATATTTATTTTTATTTTATTTAAAGCATCCAATAAAACATCATCTCCAAAATCAGAAAATTCTGTTTTTAGAAATGAAACAATTTTTCTTTTAGTATCTTCGGAGACTAAAATAGTCAATAACTTATCTACTTCAGCTTTTCTATTAAAATTTTTAATTTTATTTTTCAAATAATCATGAAAATCAACACTATCGTAGTTATATTTGCTAAAATACTTAACAAATGATAAACCCTTATTATTATTTGCAACAAACTCAATTTTTTCAATTAATAAAGGATCTGGATGTTTATTTAAATGTCCATCATAATAAACTCTTAGTTCTTTACCAATCAAAAACCCAAAATCAGATTTCATTTGTCTCATATATGATGTTAATTGTGACAAATAATTATAATCTGACATATCTTCCGAAGGCCTTTTTATTTCTACACAAATAATCGCATTTCCATCAGAATTATAAATAACTATATCAGGCCTAATTAAACTATTTCTGCCTACTTTGATTGAATATTGTCGTACTATTTCATTCTTATACTCTTTCCAACCCAATAACTCAATTGAACGTATAACTTGGGTTTCAAAATCCTTTTCACTTAAATTATTCTTAACATTATCATGTAAAAGATAACATATTTCATTCCATATTTCGGAAATATTATTCATGATATCACCATATGTATTTATTCATTTTAAAAATAAAATATCATCATTTTTTTGTGTTTATTAAAAATAGTCAATTTTGTATGAAAAATAAATATCGGAAAAGAATAATTGCGCTGCGGGAGAGCAAATTTGCCAAAAAACATATTATACCCGAACTTTATATTGCGTCTCCTCCAAAAAGCCCTGAAGGGCCAAATTCCCGGGTTGTTAAAACATTCTCTCCCATATAAAAGGACCGTGTGAAAATGCAAAATAAAGGAAATAAACTCATTTCGTTCCGGCCGGGCGGGATCGGAATCCTTAATAAACAATAGGTTAGAGATTCCGACATGCGTCGGAATGACGATTGACAAAGTGTTTTCATGCGGTCTCTAGATGTCGGGGCTAATGATATGTTTTTTTCATTTGTTATCCCCCTTTTCAGAGCGGGGAGCAAGTAAATTGTTCCCCTATTGTATGCGAATGCGCGCTTTAAACTATTCTCCGGTTATTTGGTACTATCGCAGTAAGATCAGTTTTTTGGTCTGAGAAAAATGTCCTGCCTCCAGGCGGTAATAGTACACGCCGCTGGGCAGACCGGCAGCGTTAAATGTTACCCGGTATTTTCCCGCCGGCTGCTTTTTATTAACCAATGTCCGAATCTTTTGTCCCAAAACATTATAAACCGTCAATGTTACATAGCCGACATCTGACCCTTCGACGCCGCTCAGGGCAGGCAGCCGATAGCTGATAGCTGTAGTTGGATTAAACGGATTGGGATAATTCTGCAGCAGTTTAAATTGCAGCGGCCGGGCATTGTTGTTTTCGGCAATGGCGTCTATGTTTGCGTTGGAATATCCGGGCGTCGGATGATCAAAATACTGCCATTCCGCGCCGCCATCCTTAGTTCGGCCAAAAGAAATATCCGATTGCTGCGGCCCGAAGGAAAGCGAATCGATGACCACCGGAGTTCCGCCTTCATCTTTAAAAATGCCGACAGCCTCACCGTCCGCGTCAAGCTTGTAGGTGGTGTGGTTAGGCCCCTGCTCGGGGTCTTTATCCGTCCAGATGAGCAGAAATTCACCGGGCTGCAGCGTTGTATCCGGCAGCAGCCATTTATCCGGCCGGGATAAATTATCGGTGAGAAATATTTCGCCCAGCCAGACAGCGGCGGTATCGCCGTTATAAATTTCCACCCAGTCGTCAAATTCACCATATTCATCGGCGATGGTGGTGTCGTTACTGGCCATAAATTCATTAATGAACAATTTTGGCGCATCAAAACCGACCTTTATGGAATACTGCTCGGAAGGTGCGTTTCTGGGCAGCAGGCTTTGCGCATTGCCGGCATCCGTCGCCGAAATATAGAACTGAATGTTCCCGCTGGCCCGTGCCGACGGAATCTGACCGCCGTAGATCAAATCACCCGCCTGACCATCCTGATGCAAACCGTCGTCATACATGGTCACCGGCGTCCGGCTTTCAAAATTTACCGCGTGGTAAATCTGTACATTGGGATGCACATCTTCGTCTTCCACATAAACGGTTACATCAATGGGCTGGTTGGGCTGCGCCACCTGCGGAGAATGGTGCAAATTTTTTATAATCGGCTTAATATCATTCAGTTGCAATTGTTCCAGGATAGAATTGCGGCGTGTGGTGACGTACGGTTTCAGGCCGTATTCCACGTGGCCTCCCAGAGCCTGTTCATAGGAATTATGAAAATCATCCACCGTATAACCGTAATCCAGCGTTCGGAAGGTATCTTCCTCCGCCGCGCTTGTAATCATGGTATGGATGGCATCTATTTTGGGAAAGAGCGAGTCCGGATTAAAAGCGCCCTGCATCAGTTTGTTCAGATAGTACGAATAACGGTCGCGGTATTCCTGCACGGCCAGAATCCTGTTGGCCAGGGGTCTTACTTCCGTATCGTGGCCCCAATTATAAATATCCCGGGTTCCCCAATCCGGGCCGACCCAGTCAATGCCAAACGTATTGTCATAATCGTAGGGAATAAATTCAAATAAACCGCTCTCGGGATTGTTGTAAAGATAATAGTTGTTCTTTAAATACCAATAATCATCCCAGCTACCCACCGCTACATCGACGGCTAAAATCCGCAAATAGCCATCCACATCAAAAGATTTTTCGAATTCGGTAAAAAGAGCATCGGGAAGAAGATTGAGGCTGGCGATCAAATCAGACAGGTCGGAATAGTCATCCAGTTCCTTATTGGTTTTTAATTCATACACTCTGCGGTCGCCGTTCGTCAGCTTGTAGAGGTCCGGATCGTCGCCAAGATAATCGAGGTCGGCAGGCCAGAGACATTTATACAGATTGCCGTCATTATTGCCGAAATAGTAATTCACAAAATTTTCATCGATATGCTCTACATTGATGTACAGGCCATAGTACACATCATTGATATACAAACGGACATGATTCGCCCGCGAGCTGGTAATCTGCATGGCTTTAAAAATATCCCAGCACAGTTTGGAGCGGATGATAGACGGGTCGTTGTGTTCGCCGTTCAGGTTCAGTTTTTCCAGTCCATAATACTTCCGCCCTCTCTCGAAGGTATTGAAGGAAACTTTGAAGGATTTTTTAAGAGCATGTCTTGACGTGTTTCCCCTCAGCCGAAAGCCCACATTACCGACCGTATCCCTAATCGTGCCGTTATCGAAGATAAAAACGGCGGGATATTCGTGATCGCTTTCGGCACTATCCGGGTCCAGGATCATATCCAACGAATCGGAATCAATTTCAATTTTAACCACAGGAATGACATCATCGACATAGACGGGATTGGATATCTGGGCCGGTAAGGTGTGATGGAAAAACGCCATAAAGATAAAGGCCGGAGCGAGGAAGCGTAAACATACTTTGTACATAATTAATCCTCATTATTTTTTGTGAACATTCCCAGCCTTTCACTTGATAAGAAACGTAATATTTTTACTCATTCAAATCCGTATCCAGAAGAAAAGGGTTTGAAAACAGAAAATGTAATGAACAATGTCAGATCGATAGCATAAGTTTACCCGAACGGTACTTTATAAAATAGGCAATTTGAGATGGAAAGAAAACAGAAAAAAATGTTTAAAAATTCAGCGGGGGCAAACCTTTTCAGCAATCAAGCCTACATGCCAAAATTCAATCCTAACCCGAAAAGAAATGTGGAAAAGAGTAAGATAAACGGAAAGAGAAATAAGATTTTTTCTTTGGTTAGAACAGGTTTGCCTAACTTTAACATGGTTAATAAAAGTCCGATCAATCCCATACTCAGTCCACCTATTCCAACCAGCATAAACCACAGATTTTTGTAACCTGTAATTGCCAGATAAAAAGGCAATACAAATATAATTAACCCGGAAAGACCGTGCAATGGGATCAAAATAAAGACTGACCAGCGGCTTTGCCTACTGTACTTCAGAATAATCATTAATAAAATCCCGGCAGCCGTTAAACCAAAAATGAGAGTATGCCAGTCGGGCAGATACTCGTTTACCAGTCCAAGGGCAAAACTAACCGGTAAAACGGTGGCGATTACCGACACTACGGGATTTTCCAGGATATCATAGCCCATCAGCAAAATGAGCAAAGCGGAAAGCAGGATAATGCCAAAACCTAAGGTAAAATATATAATGGTAAGTTGAGAGTAGTTTTCTATTCCTGCAACAACTTCATAAGCAGCCACTAAAGCAGTTAATAAAAGGATAATCCGGGAGGCAACGCTCATGAGGCCACTCCAAAAGCAAAGATGAGCATGGAACTGAGCATATACAGAGAGGCAAATTTAAACAAGCCGAAATTCACCCGTTCCGACGGTTTATAGATACTGGCCAATGACAAACCGATAATTCCCATGGTCAGGACGGCCAGTAAACGCAGATATCCCCAGGCCAGCCCCAGGGCAACGGCGCCAATCCCGATGGACAGCGCCGCTCCCAGGCTGGAAAGAGCAATAATGACCCGTGTTGTCTGATAACCATAGGAGGAAGGAAAGGTAGGCACTCCCGCCCTTTGGTAATCATCGTAATAACGCATGCTGAAAGTAAGGATATGCGTGGGTATCCATAATAAAATGGCCAACGTGAGTAAAATACCGATCAAATCGATTTCACCTACAGCCAGAACGCGCCCGGCCAGAATGGGCATGCCCCCGGAGATGCCGCCCCACACAATGGACCAGGCGGTGCGGCGTTTTAACCAAACCGTATACACCAGCACATCCAAAAACCAACCGGCAAAAACGACCCAGCCGAATAACTCGGAAAGTGCAAAGGCCAGGCCCATACCAAAAGAAGACAACAACAAACCGACGGTTAAAGCTTCCTGCACAGAAAGTTTTCCGGCAGGAAGAGGTCTCTGCGCCGTACGTTTCATTTTGGCGTCAATATCGCGGTCGTAAACCATATTGAGCACCGTACTACCGCTCACGGTTAAAAACAGGCTTATCAGTAAACCAAGGGTATGGTCCCAGGTGAGTACCGGACAGTTCGCGCTAACATACCCCGTAAATCCGGTTACCAATAAGAGGCCGGTCTGTAAACTTTTTATCAACGGCCAGTAGAGAGTAAATTTTTTTTTCAAAAAAGCCAGCATTGTATTTATTCTATTCCTTCTTGTTCCTGTTCATCATCATGCGTCACATCCCGGGCACAACGGAAACCGATATTAATGGAGTAAAAATCCGGTCCGGCGCTGTTGCGCGCCCAGACACGCAGGTTGTACTCGTAATTGGCCTCGCTTCCGCCGCGCATGTAACGTAAATGGGTATATGGATAATCATCGCCGCACCATTGCCATACATTCCCGGCCATATCATACAATCCGTAGGGGCTGCGGGCGTCCATCGTCTGATAATCGCCATATTTTTTACCATTGTAATAGCCCACAGGCGTAGTGATTATCCGCTTTCCAAACAGCTTTTGAAGCAAATTACGGCTGCTGTAATAATTGGCCTGGTTATAATGGATTTCATTGCCCCAGGGATACACGCGGTTATCCTCGCCGCGGGCCGCTTTTTCCCATTCGTTTTCCGTGGGCAGACGCCAGCCGTAAAATTTGGCATAGGCCCAGGCGCCAAACCAGCTCACCATGACCATGGGGTGATTTTCATAACCGCTTTCTACGGTAAATGTATTCCCGTCATATAAAATTCTCTGCCCGGCCTGATTGAGCGGAATACAGATTTTATCGCCGGCAGGAACTTCTATTTCATGTTTATAATGGTCGAACGGGTCTCCCGGATAATAAACCAACACGCTGTCGTTCCGGATTTTAATAAATCCCTTTTCCTTTGCTTCATTCAAAAATCGGGCATATTGGGCATTCGTAACGTCTGTTACCATAATTTCATAATCGTAATTGATCATGGTTTCATGCTCATGCTGCCCCTTCAGAAAAGCACCGGCCGGTACCAGTGCCCAGGCTTCGCTGTTTACACCGGTATCGACATAGGGGACTCCCTTCTCATCCATTGTTTGCTGGGCGCTGCATCCTGTTAAAAAGGCTAAGGCAAGCAATGTGAAAATGAAGTATGCGCGTTTCATTGGCCCACCTCCTTTTCGATATCCGGGCTGCCTGGAACTACGGTTTTTTTAACCGGCAATTCCGGATCGGCTAATTCTTTTTTCCACAATCCGTTGCTTTTGAACAAATCGAAGAGTCTCCACAACATCAGTACAGCCAAAACCACCAGCACAAGGGCCAGCCCGAGATCGGCCAAAAGCATCGTCCAATTAACCACCCTTTCCTGAAAGTATTCCTCCACAAAGAGACGTTTCATGGAAAACACCGTAACGGCAGCAAAAGCCACATCCGAACCGATAATCACCGTCCAGCCAAACCATTTGCGCAGTTTACCCTTTAGCCCCGTGATGTCCGCATAATACAAAAGAATGATGGTAGCGATGATAGCGGCTAAAATATGCCAGTGCCCGGTTAAGGCAATACGCTCTTCACGGGCCGGCCAGACACGGAAAATTTTATTCAGATTAACCGCCATATAAATACCTACGCCGCTCACCGTAAAATTCATAAAAACCATTTGCCAGAGCGGCCCGAATTTTATGGGATCGTGCAAAAGCGCTTTGAGCTTTGTCCAGAATCCTGCCTTTTCTATGCCCTGTTCTGCCAGCCGTTCGTGAATCTGCTTTTTCCATCCGTAAACCACCAGGAGCAATGCAGCAGTCATCACAAATACCGAACCGACATAAATAATTTTATGGGCGATTGCCTGGTACGGTACTACAGACCAGACACCAAGCGTTATAACAATGGTACCGATAATCATTAAATACATGGATACTTTATGAAAGCCCCCTTTAAAATCTAGCCAGCGTCCAACCACCAGTGTTATTGCCACTGCCACTAAGGTTAACATGATATGCAAATGTCCGATTACCGCCAGTTGGAGCGGGGTTTTATGCGTTTCACGAATTAAGTCTTCGGCCAGGAAAGTTTCGTGTCCGTTACCCCAATAGGAGCCTGTAACCGCGCCAAACACAGCCGAACCAAGAGTGGCCACGGTCATCACAAAAAAGGCCATCCGTTCCAAATCGAGCCCTGATTTTGTGCAAGCATACTGCCTGTCTTTTACATAATATTCCTTATTCCAGGGCCACAGAGCTGCCGCTAACAATACGCCGGCAAAGAAAATCATTGACTGCCCAAGTAAGAACAGGCCATGAAACACAAAATTATGGCCAAAATAGGCAAACCATAAACCGAAGATCATAGCCGTCAAATAACCAAAGGTGATGGTGGCATTAATTGTACTCTGTTGATGTTTTTTCATGGGAACGATGGAAGTAATAAAATAAACCTCGATGGCCACAACCGCCATGGCAATCACATGATATAACATGATAATCCGGCCTTCACGCTGCGCCGGTAAAAGTTCCATCCCCAAAACCCGCACCGTTATATCCCGTATTCCCCATTCCACCATAGGGCCGGATAAGGTACCCCAAATAGCCGTAACCAGCGAAATAAGGGCAATGGCCAGTAAAACCAGCCCTTTCGTCGATCGGAAGAGATAATGAAATCGTTCCAAACGTGTACTCATAATTCTACCCCAGTTAATTGAATCGTTCTGATTAAACATGAATAAAGAAACAATGAATATTGGAGTGGTGGAGTGTTGGAGTATTGCAAAAAAGCAGTACTCCAACATTCCATGACTCCATCACTCCACATTCCAATTCAGGCCTTTTACGCATGCATTTTCTT
>DRQG01000009.1 GCA_011369465.1 Caldithrix abyssi | reverse complement strand
CCTTTGAAGTTGAGTTTTCTAAGTTCATTTTTAGAATTCATAATAAGGCTCCTTTCTTGTTTGGTTTATCAGACAACAACATAAATAAGAAAGGATGCCTTATTTTCCAAATTATTATCTTTTCTCTCACCCCCTTAACATACAAACTCTTTCGAAAAGAGAGGGGGACCAAGGGGGAGAGTTGGCGGATAGGCAGATATGACAGTGAAGATAATTGTTGATGTAACTCTTTATAAAACAATGCCTGCTTTTACCGTAATAAATTATTTTGGACAGCAATGATTTATTGAGTTCTTTTGGAAGAAACGCTGTTTTCGGAAATTTCTTTGATGTAAATAACTTTGGACTCCAAAGCGGAATACTCCAACCCAAACACTTCGATAACCATAAAAAAATACGGCGGAAAGGTTTTAAATTTATTTTTGGTCTGTTCATAAATTTTTGATAAGCCCAGAGGCGTGCTCACCAGCCGGACAACTTCGATCTGAGCCGGGTAGGCAAAACCGGTCAGAATCAGATAGTTTTCGTCTTTGTTACCCGGAACTTTGGCGATAAATCCCAAGTCCGAGTAGTGCGTGTCATCAAACTTTGTAGCTTTGAATGTATAAAACGAATCGGGAACGCTTGACGGAACGATGACCCGTCCGCGCCAGTAATTGTCCGGCGCATATTCATAGGAAACAGAGATTTGATCCATAATATAATTAAGTTTACGCAAATTACGGAACCCGCCGATGAAAATGATATTACGTCCGTTAATATTGGTCAGATCGAACTGCGACGACATATAGACCGAGGACAATTTTATATCAATATGCGTATTGAAAGAAAAAAACACATTATATAAGTCGTTTAAATTGAATATACTGTTAAGCGGGAGCGAACCCTGCTCGCTTTTGATCAGTTTTCTGTTTGGATATTGGGCTTCAAATTCCTGATATTCCGCGTTGCTGGTTATTTTGTGATCGATAATGAAGCGGAAACGTCGTAATTGGGGGTCGTATTCCTGGTAAAGAAGATGATCACCGATCAAGAGTACGGTGGGTAAATTATTGCTGAAGAAATCGGACCAAATCGGATCGTTGCGGTCTATCGCCTCATTGATGATGCGGGCCCGGTTGGCCAAAGCGTTATAACGATACAAAAGATACCCGCTCAGACCGATCAAAATGATAATCACGAGAAATAAGATATTCTTCAGAGAAACAATATCCCGTCCGTTATTTCTTTTTGTTTTAGGCCGGGGCAGGAATTTTACCTCGTAATGTCCTTTGGGTATTTCCAGAATTATTTCGTCATCTTTACCCTCATCTTCATAATAGGCTTTTATTTTTTGCCGCAAGCGGTACATATAATAGCGGACGATGGTATCTTCGGAGGGATCAAAGTTTTTCTCACGTTTGAAAAAATCGATCGCGATGGAGTATTCTTTGGGCACATCTCCCGCCAGACTCTTATCCACTAAATAGGTGAGCAGCGTGCAGTATTTTTCGGAATCGCAGAATGTTTTACTGGCGGTTATTTTCTTCAGGACACTCTGTATGGTGGTTTCATCTATCATAAGGAAGCTTTTGTTTTTTAACAAAAAATAACCATTTAAATATTCAAGCGCAAGGGTGGAAATAAACATTAGTTTCCTGTTAGCTAACAGTTAGATTACAGTTTTTATCTTGTAAATCCCTTCCCCAAAAAGTATCATTATAATGAAGTTGGCGGGCCAGTCTTAAAGTAAGGAGAAATCCATGCCTTATTCCCAAAGGAAAAATAATCTAATAATACGGATATTTTCCATCGGCTTTATTTTTTTATTGATGTTACCGCCTGCCGTTAATGCGGCGGAAAAGGCGGTTATTAAGGGCTTCGTGGTGGACGCTCAATCGGGCGAGGCGCTACCCGGGGCAAATGTTTTCATCCCGGATACCTATATCGGCGCAACTACAGACATGGACGGATTCTTTACACTGCCCGATCTGGAACCCGGCAGTTACACTTTGCGCATAACTTATATCGGGTACAAA
Source organism: Caldithrix abyssi (assembly GCA_011369465.1). Lineage (GTDB taxonomy): Bacteria > Calditrichota > Calditrichia > Calditrichales > Calditrichaceae > DRQG01. The sequence goes on along the minus strand of DRQG01000009.1, from coordinate 4,546 downwards.
CAAAAAGATTTAAAAGTGGAAGTCAGCGCGGGGAAGCCGTTGACCAAAACGATCAAACTGTATCCGGAAGCGCTGGAAGGGGAAGAGATTATTGTTACCGCCCAGGCCAGAGGTCAAAAGGCGGCGATTAATCAACAGTTAGCCGCACAATCCATTGTTAATGTCGTTTCTTCGGAACAGATACAGGAACTACCGGACGCCAACGCAGCGGAATCCATTCGTCGGCTGCCCGGTGTGTCCATTGTACGCTATGGAGGCGAGGGCAATAAGGTGGTTATACGCGGTCTGGCGCCCAAATATAATGTGATTACCATCGACGGCGTGCGTATGAGTTCCTCCAATCCCAATGACCGCAGCACGGATTTAAGCATGATTTCTTCCACCATGTTGGAAGGCATCGAAATTTCCAAATCGATCACCGCCGACCAGGATGCGGATGTATTGGGAGGGACGGTTAATTTTAAAATGCGCGAAGCCCGCGGCGGTGAAAAGGGAATAGGTATTCGGGTTCTGGCGCAGGGCGGATATACCGGTTTAGCCAATGCGCCCAACAAATACAGCAACTACAAAATCGTTCCCAGTGTAGAGGGCCGCTTTTTCGATAACCGCCTCGGCGTATTTTTTGAAGCAAATATCGAACGAAGAAACTTGACGTCCAACTCATTCGGCGCCAATTATGATAACCGCTCGAATGATTTGGAAAATTATGTCACCCGGTCGATTGACCTGCATTTTGTACCCAGAGACCGACAGCGTATCAACGGCGCCTTTGCGCTCGATTACAAACTTCCCAACGGTAAAATCAGTCTGTCCAATTTCTTGAGCTCCAGCAAAACCAAACTGGATGACAGAAATGAAGTTATGGATATCGAAGGCAACTCCCACATATACAGCCTTAATCATTCCGATTCAAAACTGAGCCTGATCCACAACACACTGCGTTATGAAGGGGATTTGCCCGTTTTTCATACGGAATTAAGCCTTTCGCACAGCTATTCCGAAACCGACAATCCCGACGACTGGGAAGTGCGTTTTTACCAGGTACCGGCCAACATATCCCAGTTTCTGAACAAAGCCAATGTAGATCCGCGCAATGTAGCCAGAGAGGTTTACACCGACGCGGCAAGCACAAATCTTTACACGGTTTCCACGTTCAGTAATTTTGCCAAAGAACGATCCTTAACCGCGGCTCTCGATCTGGATTTTCCGCTGGTATTTTCCAAACAGGTGGATGCCGTAGTGAAATTCGGTGGTAAATACCGGCGCACCAGCCGCGCTTATACCTCGGAGGTGTTTGGCACAAACGCCACCTTTATTTCGCCCAGCGCCCAGGGCGCCTCCCGGATGATCATCGATTATTTTAACATCAACACCAACGATCCGACCAAAATCCCGTTATCCTTTTTTGTGGACGGCAATTATCCCTACGGCGATATTTTGAACGGCGAATTTACCATGCACAATCCGATTAATTATGATTTGGCCGAAGAGCTGGTACGCTTTTGTCAGGCGAATGTAGATGAATTTGCACAGGTAAGCGGACAGGAAGCCTTTGCCCGCAATAATTATCTCTCCACCACCAATAATTATAATGGAGACGAGACGATTTCCGCGGGGTACGTTATGGCCACGGTCAACGTGGGCGATCAAATGAAGATTATTCCCGGTGTGCGCTACCAGCAAATCACCACCGGTTATTTTGGGGTTCGCGGTCAGCAAAGTCCGCTTTCGTATCAACAGTACTACCATCCGGATGATACCACGAGTGTACAAACCCATGCCTATTGGCTGCCGTCGGTGAACGTACTTTACAAACCTTTTTCCTGGTTTGACGTGCGTTTATCTTATTCCAATACGATTTCCTATCCGGACTATATCGCCATCATACCCCGGATAGATGTTACCACCAGCGGTAACATTGCCTGGAACAATTATAAATTGAAACCGTCCAAATCGGCAAATTATGATTTGTATTTCACTTTTTCCGGGAATACGGTAGGTCTTCTCACATTGGGTGGATTTATGAAAAAGATCAATGATCTGATCTATCCCTGGCGTTTCAGCAAGCCCGGATACGAAGCCAAACCGTACTACTTGCCAAGCCGCGATCCATCGCCGCGTTTGACGTATAATATCAGCACGTACATAAACAATCCCTTTACAACAAATGTGTACGGGCTGGAGTTTAGCTGGCAAACCCATTTCTGGTACTTGCCCAATCCGTTTAAAGGGCTGGTTCTGGATGTGAATTACACCCGCGTTTTCTCGGAAGCCCGTTACCCTTATGTTCTTGCCGGAGCAAACAGCCTGTCCAACATCGATACCTCGTTCACCGACCGGCTGGTGCACCAGCCCAACCATATTTTCAATATGACGCTGGGCTACGACTATAAAGACTTTTCCGTTCGCGTTTCCTGGCTTTTTCAGGATGATGTGTTTACCGGCGTAAGTCAGTGGCCGCAGTTGCGTTCCAATACAGCGGCTTATAACCGCTGGGATATTGCTTTAAAACAGAAATTGCCCTGGTATGGATTTCAGCTATACGCCAATATCAGCAACGTAAACAATGCCCGGGATGAAAGTGTGCTTCAAAAATATCCCGATATTCCCAAATCGCTGGAACAGTACGGAATGATAGCCGAAGTGGGTTTGCGCTGGCAATTGTAAAGAAAACAAAAATCGATGGGTAAACAATTTATTTAAAAAAAATTTGAAAGGAGGTGAAGAGGAAAATTCTTATTTCTAACGGTACACAGAATAACCTAACAACAAGTAAGGAGGTTTTCTTATGCGACAAGCGTTATCGATTATAATCAGTTTATTATTTTTTGGCCTGTTGTCCGCTCAGGACAATGTGCTGGTCATTTATGCCACACAGGGCAATCTGAATGAAATCATTGAAGCGGATACGCTGGCAGACGGTTCGCAGGCGCATGATATTTATCGCCTGGTTTCGCTGGATACGACCTATAAGTTCACCGGTTTAACCACCATCAGCAGCGATGTTATCATCGAAGGTGTTGTTGATCCTACCACAAACCGGCCGCCCTGTATTCAACCGGCTGTGCTGCAGGATCAAAGCATTCCGCCAACGATCTTTACCTTTACCGGCGCCGGCACAAATGTAGTGGTTCGTAATCTGTATTTACTGGCCATCGCCACCAACAATACGGCTAACGGCGGCGGTATCGCCATACGGGTTACCGCGGACGATGTTCGTCTAACGGTGGATAACTGTGTATTTGACGGCTGGCAGACCTTCGGCATCAGCTATAACGGCCAATGGGATGATTTTTTTATTACCAACTCTCATTTCAGAAATTTTGTTCATCCCAATCAATGGTACATCGGAGAGGTTCTGCGCAACGAATGGCCGGGTGAAGCCTATACCGATACCGTTAGTATGGTTGGCAATACAATGTTATGTCTCAACGGATATGCCTCGGCTCCGGTTACCAAATATTACGAGACCTATTTCGAATTTAACGAAAACAAGGTATTATATACCTTCAAGAATCCCTTCTTCATTTTTAATGTAACCAAAGGAAAGATGAACGATAATATTTTCTACGCCAACTATTCGGGCGGTGTCGACCAGACGGAACACCCCTGGTGGGATAATTTATGGTATCCGGACAGCTCTTATGGGGTTATCGCTTTCCAGCCTCTGGATACGGCAAAAGCGAAAATATTCAGCCCGGATGACACCACCAATGCCGATTATATGCCCATCATCGAGGCCAAACGGGAAATTGAAGTGAAAAATAATACCTATTACTGGCCCACTGAGATTACGGATTTCTGGAATACCTGGAACACCAATAATGCCAGCGGTAATTGGATCAGAACGCCGGTCTTTATGAACGACCGTACCGTAGCGATGTTCAATGATGATACGGCCTATCCGTATCTGGACGAATCGAACAATGTAAATGCCGATCCCGGCTTTATGTCGGAAATGAATGACGAGATTTTGAACGGGACGGCCGACCGCTGGAATATCGGTTTTTTTGATTATTTCGAACAAATTCGTACCGGTACGGCAGCCGCCGACCTGTGGGGTTACAAATTAACCAACGTGGGCACCGACGAAGATTGGGTTCCGGTATGGCCCCTTCCGGAATCACAGTACATCACCGCTCTTGGCGATGAATTCAATCCTTCCATTCCAGCCGATTTCCATCTGAACAGAATCTATCCTAACCCCTTTAATCCCAGTACAACCGTTGAATACACACTGGATCAGTCCGGGCCGACAACGTTGAAGGTGTACAATGTTTTGGGGCAGGAAGTTGTTACTCTGCTGGATAACGAATATCAGACGGCCAAAACGTACAGCAAAACCATCAATATGAAAAACCAGCCCAGCGGCACCTATTTTGTGCATCTGCGTCAGGGCAACAAGAGCGCAGTAAAGAAAATGCTGCTGATCAAGTAAATCGATTGCCGGAACCGTTCAACCGGACGGTTCCGGTTTTTTTATGGATACAAATCAACAGAAAATTTCCAAACTTCTCGAAACAGGAAAAAGAAATAATCGCCGCTT
>DRQG01000008.1 GCA_011369465.1 Caldithrix abyssi | reverse complement strand
GGTTAAATTAAACAACCATAACTCAGAGGAACTCATGAAAAAAAGAAATCCGTCCATTTCCCCTTTTTTCTTTTGTCATTTGTCTTTTTTCATTTGTCTTTTATCTTTTTTTCTTTTCTCTTGCCAAAAATCCACCAACCCCGTGCAAACCGGCTCTTTAAACATGGAACTGCTGGACGTAACCTGCACCGAGGCCTTTTTGGGGGTGGAATTTGACCCGGGCTACGTGAACAAAACCCTGAATCTTTACCGCAACGACAGCCTGATTGAAAACCGCCCTTTAAGCGCCGCCGATACCATACTGTTAGCAGAGGGCCTCTGGCCCAATACAAGCTACGAATTCAGGGCCTCAATAACCGAGGGCGAAAAGCGGCTGGTTTCCAGCGCCCCCTTGCGCGTAACCACGATGGACACCACCAGCCACGACTTTACCTGGCAGAGCTGGGAGTTTGGCGGGCAGGGCGGCAGCAGCGTTTTTTACGATGTGGCCATAATAGATGAGAACGATATCTGGGCGGTTGGCGAGATATACACCGCGGACGATAAATACAACGCCGCTCATTGGGACGGGGAAAAGTGGGAGTTGAAGAAATTGGATTGGGATGGTATTGTATCTCGTTTAACTTGCGTATTTGCTTTTTCGAGTGACGATGTTTGGTTTGGTGTAACGAATTTGATTCATTGGAATGGATTTACATTTGAAAAAAATTGGAACCCAGTACTGGATGAATTTTATGATAAAACAATAAACAAAATCTGGGGTACATCCAGTGAGGATTTGTATGTAGTAGGAAATAAAGGCCTGATTGCCCATTACGACGGGCGGGAGTGGCGGAGGGTAGAGAGCGGAACGGAAATGGATATACAGGATATCTGGGGAACCTACAACAATAACAAAAATAATTATGAAATAATGTGTATTGCATCAAACAAGTATAACGGCGATGACCGGCTGCTTATCAAGCTGAGTGATATTAAAAGCAATCGTCTGAACGCCAAAGGACTGCCCTGGAGCTTAAGCAGTATCTGGTTTAAGAATGTGTATAACAGATATGTTTGCGGTGATGGGATTTTTAAATGGAATAATACAATGAATACCTGGATAAAAAAAGAGGATGGTTACGCTATTTATAAACACCATATCCGCGGGCAGAACAGCAATGATCTGGCGCTCTCAGGTTCGTATGGATTGCTTGTTCATTTTAACGGATTAACATGGAAAAAAGAGCTGCCCATAATCAGCAGAAATTTTTATTCTCTGGACTTTAACAAAAATATTATTGTAGCCGTAGGAGGCGATATAAGGAAAGCAAGAATTGCACTGGGAAGAAGATAAAACCGGAAAGGAGGTGGTTAACGTGAGGAGATGATAAAAGCCTTCGCTATGATAGGGCATAGCGAAGGCTGCAGCTAATAATGTTAAGGAGTAAATTAGCGCTTAACACTATTAAAGCCATGGCTAATTTACTCCTTTCTAAACGGCAATTCAATTAAAGTAAGAAAGGAGTGTATCATGCTTCGCATTATATTTATCAAAGGAATATGGTTTATTCTTCTGAGCTTTCTGTTTCTTCGCGCACAAGGGCAAGAGGATGGAACGTATGGATTGAGTATGAGCGATGTTTCCTGCTATGTAAATAATGGAAATACAAAATCAAACTCAGTTTATTGTTCAAATGCTCCTTTTTCGCATTACGGCGGCGGTAAACGTCGCACATTTTACCAATGGGAATTAACAGATGATATTATACCGGACGGTTCGACCATTACCAGCGTAAGGATTGTTATTTCGGACATTACCAGTCCAGACAACATTCAGCTTAGGGTAAATTTTTACAATGTTGCTTTGGATATTGGTTCTTCCACAGGCTCGGATTTATGGCAAAAAACCGATGACGCATCCAACGCCATTGGGGAGCAGCAAAGCAACGACTATACAATAGATTATACCTATCCTGAAGGTTCCGGTTTTGCTACGGCTGTTCAAAATGCGCTCCCTTCGGATTTTTTTACGCTGGGTTTAAAAGACGCTAATGAATCAACGCATAATTACGAGTACCAGATAAATAATTGCAAAGTAAAGCTCGAAATTCATTTCAAGCGTCCGTCCGTAAATGTAACCGTCAATCAATTTTTAGAGGATCAAGAAACCATAGTAGGCGAAGTAAAACGCTGGAATGGCTCGAATTTTGATCCTTTGAATGTGCTTCCGGCAAATCTTACCTTTTATGCAGGTACACAGGAGATTATGCAGGGCGATCAGCGGTTATTTTCGAATAACCCTAAACAAAAATATAACAACTGGAATGAACAAGCGGACGTCACAAACCATCATGTATTCAAAATAACGACGTCAGTAACGGAATATTATTCTTATCTTAAGAAATCGTATGATGATATCACTATAAAAGCCACACTGACTAAAGGTGGAGAAGGAACGTCCATATACTTTAAGGATCCATGGCTAATAGATTATGCAGATCCGGATTATGGCAGCGTTAAACGCAACCGCGGCATGGATGAGGACGGTTCGGATAAACTGGAATTTAAACAAAGGTCTTCTCCCTTTGTACCGGATTACACCACCGATTACAACGGTGACGTCTATCAGGGCGTGTTTTTGAATCAAGGATATGAAAATGGAACTTGGAACCCTCCCTACTACTCCGCCAAAGCCGAGGCCGAGCAGTCTTTTAACGCCCACGGCGAGTCTATTACAGGCTATTTTCAGTACTGGGACGGCACGGACGTGCAGTACCAGAACAGCGAAGCCCTGGAAACGCCGCTGGTCTTCAAAGCGGCCGGGGCCGAAGCCCGCGCCGTGTACAAAGGCCATCTGGCTTCCGCTCAAAACCGGCCCAGCGGACTTAACTTTCAGCGCAGTATTTGCCGCACCGACGACGGCATGTATCATCTGGTGTACGAAGACGACGGCAAAATCTGGTACGCTTCCTCCGACGACGGACAACAGTGGAATAAGGAAACCCTTATTTCCAGCGGCGGGGAATGCCGCTATCCTTCCATCGCTGCCTATCAAAACAGCGTGTACGTTGTTTGGACGGATGTGGATAAACTGTTAAATCATTATATTTATTTTCGCCAAAAAGACGCTTCCTGGTCTGCTGCGGAAATCGCCGACAGCGTGGCCATTCCCGTGGAGATATCCGCCGACAGCAAAACCGCTGCTTCCATTGCCGTATGGAACGATAACGGCGCCGTGAAACCTTTAATTGTTGTACGATGTTATGAAGAATATGATCATGATCAATATCAAAAAAAATTGTATTTTACTTTGAAAGAAAATTCCGCCTGGAGTGGATTGGCGCCGGTTATGGCCGGTATTAATCCTTCTCTTTCAGCCGACAGGCACTCTTCCGTTTCCAACGGCGTCATTGGCCTGGCTTATGAAAACGATGGTACGGTTTTATACTATCAATATAACGGCAGCTGGAACCATTCGATAAATGTGTCCGGCTATGATGCCTGGCGGCAAAACCAGAAAAACGCTTCCCTGGTTTTGTACAACGGAAACGCCCATATCGTGTGGGAAGGCTACAACAGCGATAAGGGAATCAATGAAATCTACTATAAAAAACTGTTAAAGAGCGAGATTGAAGGGCAAGGCGTGAACAGCGCGGTTGGTTCCAATTATTATCCTTATAACCGCAACCCTGTGTGGGTGAGCAGTCCGACCACAGAATATGCCTACAGCCCCAGCGTTTCGGTTAACAGTTCCGAGGAAGCGGCTTTCTTTTATCATAAGAGCGATAAAATATATAAGAAAAAATACACCTCGGACGGCTGGTACCGTTACGACTATAACAGCAGCGGGCGTTATCCTTCCATGACCCAACAGGATTTAAACCGAGCGGTTTGGACGAAGTATAGCGATGCGCCCTATCTGGTTAAGTCGGCCGGAGCGGAACCGTATAATCCCGGCGGTTGGCATTCGGTTATTTACCATCCCCGCGATGATCAGCAAACCGAGTCGGTGGTGCGTTTTACCTATCCGCTGGATTCCACGGCCAACAACGGCCAGAGCGGCTATATCGCTATCGATGTTTTAAACGTTAAATTTGACGGCGACACCCTGAACATAGACGAAGCCTTTCGTTCCGATTCCATGAACGTAACCAATCCGGCGGTTCCGTTGGAGCTGGATTTGAAAGCGCGCTATGTAAACGTGCAAAACGGTCTGGACAGCAATCAGGTGATGTTTAAGGTGGATTTTCTGGATAACGGGGATTCCTTGTTTTTAACCTCGCTCAAGTATCACGAGCTGCCCGCCAACGCCGGGCCGGACGGCGAACGCTTTTTCAAACTGGCTACCATTGTCAATTTAGCCGGACACAGCGGTCGTTTGCGTCTGCGATTTGCCGATCTGGAGCCGGAAATTTTTATTATCCAATCCGATGACGTTAGCGGCCAGAGCAAGCCTGCGCCGGAACCTGTAACGGCGGTGATACCGGAAAGATACCGGTTACGACAAAACTTCCCCAATCCCTTCAATCCGTCCACGCATATTACGGTGGATTTGCCCAAAGACGGCGCGGTTAATCTGAGCGTTTACAACGTACAGGGTCAAAAGGTGGCCGAGCTGCTCAGCGGTTACAAAACGGCGGGCAGTTACGAGGTCATCTTCGACGGCAGCGGTCTTTCCAGCGGGATGTATTTTTACCGTCTCAGCGCCCCGGGGTTTACGGATGTTAAGCGTATGCTGCTAGTCAAATAGAATTAAGAATTAAGAATGAAAAAACCTCTGTGTCCTCTGCGTACTCTGTGGTTGGACAAAGCAGGCACAAAGGCACAGAGGCACAAAGAGGGGAGATGAATTAAGAATTAAGAATGAAGAATTGAGAATAAGAAAAACCTCTGTGCTCTCGGTGCCCTCGGTGGTTAAATAAAACAAGGCGGCTATTAAGCCGCCTTTTGTATTTTGAGCGTTAAAAATTCGCAGAATTGTGCTATATTTCTTAAATTAAGACGATACAAAAACAGGGAACCGTTTTGGAAGATGTGTTAAAATATATTTTTTTACTGGCCGTAGCCTATCTGTTCGGTTCGTTTCCCAGCGCCTATTTGCTGATTAAGCTGAAGACCCGCAAAGACATCCGCACCATGGGATCGGGCAATGTGGGCGCGTTAAACGCTTTGCGCAGCGGCAAAAGCAAAACCATAGCTCTGCTTGTCCTTTTGCTGGACTTACTTAAAGGCGCCCTGCCGGCCTGGTACTTTGCCAACGTGCAGCAGGCCGAATTCCTGGTTCAGGTTACGGTGGTATCCGGAGTCCTGTTGGGACATGTTTATCCGGTTTGGCTGCGTTTCAAAGGCGGGCGCGGGCTGGCTGTCGTGGCCGGCGCTCTGTTGGTGCTCCATCCGGTTCTGGTGGCCATCTGGGTGGGATTCTGGTTGATTTTTTACCTATTGATCCGCAAACATATCGTGGCCAGTCTGATTGCCACGTTTATATTGCCTTTGGCGGTTTATTTTGTAGGCCAGCCCTATTTTGAAGAAAAAACGTTATTGTTAATCTTGCCGGTTTGTATGCTTATTTTTCAACGGCATCTGGAACGGTTACCGGATTTGGTGGAAGAAAAACGGACGGCTATTAATAACGGAGAAGCGTAAAATGGAACTGAAAAAAACCGCATTACATGATGTGCACGAAAAATTAGGCGCGCGTATGGTGGAATTTGCCGGCTATCATATGCCCATTCAATATACCGGCATTCGCGATGAACATAGGCGCGTGCGCCAAACCGTGGGCGTATTTGATGTTTCCCACATGGGCGAAATCGAAATCAGCGGCCCGAACGCCCTGGACCTGGTGCAAAAATTAACCATAAACGATGCGGCGGCTTTGTCGGTTAATCAGGCTCAGTATTCGGCAATGTGCTATCCCGACGGCGGCATTGTGGATGATTTACTGGTTTACCGTTTTCCGGATAAATTCTTGCTGGTGGTCAACGCGGCTAATAAAGATAAAGATTACCGCTGGATTGTGGATCACAAGATGGAAGGCACGGAGGTGAAGGATGTCAGCGACAGCATTACCCAACTGGCCGTGCAGGGAAAAAAGGCGGAAGCCACTCTGCAAAAATTGACCGATATCAATCTGGCCGAAATCCCCTTTTACTGGTTTACGGAAGGCGAGCTGGCCGGCGCTCCGATGATAATATCCCGCACCGGTTACACCGGTGAACCGGGGTTTGAGCTCTATTTTGAAAATCAGTACGCTGAACAGGTCTGGAATGCTGTTTTTGAAGCCGGGCAGGAATTCGACATCGAACCCATTGGTCTGGGGGCCCGCGATTCCCTGCGGCTGGAAAAAAAGATGTGTTTGTACGGCAATGATATCGATGAGACCACGAATCCGCTGGAAGCCGGTTTGGGATGGATTACCAAGTTGGATAAAGGCGATTTTATCGGCCGTGATGTTTTAAAGAAGATAAAAGAAGAGGGCGTAAAACGCCGCCTTGTGGCCTTTACGCTGGAAGCTGCCGGTTTCCCGCGGCACGGTTACAAAATTATGAAAGACGGCAAAGAGGTTGGCTATGTAACCAGCGGTACGGTTTCGCCCATCCTGGAGAAAGGCATCGGGCTTGGGTACGTGATTAAAGAACACTCAAAAATAGGCACACAAATCGATATCGAAATCCGCAATCGTTTATTACCGGCGGTAATTGTAAAGCCGCCGTTTGTATAAAACGGCAAAAAAATTCTCGCTATTAAAAGGCGGCTGTATGGCCGCTTTTTTTTATTTATTGCATACTTGTCCAAAATAAAAATTATAACACTATCCTGCTTGAAGAAAATGGCAACTCACCCCCTTTATTTCCCCTCTGTTATGTTAGAAAACAAGTCAAAATTACCTATATTTTCATTTTGGGATATAGGCATCCTTTTCTCTAATGGCATAGAGATTTAAGTTTAGTAAAATCTTTTTTAAACTATTCCAATTGCAAGTAATCTGTTATAAG
>DRQG01000007.1 GCA_011369465.1 Caldithrix abyssi | reverse complement strand
CCAGTTTTGACGACTACACCGTACAGGCATTTAAAGAACAAACCGGCCTTAACGCGAAAACCGATTTGAAATTAGGCGATTTTTCCGATGCTAACTTCCGCAAATGGGTGGATTTTCGTATCCGGACGATAACCGATTTTATGCGCGAGATCGATAGAAATGTAAAAGCCGTTAACCCCGATTGTAAAACAATTGCCGAGATTTATCCCGGACCCGGCGCGGATGCGGTGATTGTAGGCGCCGACGTTTATCGCCTTTATCCGGTAGTGGATGTAATTACGCATGAATACAGCGCAGGCGGTTATACGGCTGCAGAGAGAGACCCTTTTGACTGGTTTACATTCATGGCCGGTATGTACACCTTCAGAGCCTTTGCCGGGGAAAAGCCGTCCTGGATGCTAAGCTATTCCTGGGATCAGCAAAAAAACATAAAACCGGCCGACGCTATGAAACTGCTTGCTGTATCCCACCTGATGGCCGGTACGAATATCTGGGACGCTCAGGGACATGTGATGTCCGGTTCCAATGACTATGATATGCGGGCAAAAATCTTTAAATGGGTGGAAAACAACCAAAATATGTTTTATCTTAACAGAAAAGCGATTAATCCTGTCGGCGTCTATTTTTCACCGAAAACCCGTGACTATTTCGCGGATTCCTTCATGGAATCATTTTACGGTTTCCTGCATATGTTGATGCAGGAGCATATTGAGTTTCAAATTGTGACGCCGCGAGCCCTCTCAACATTTTCAGGGAAGATCCTGATCCTGCCGGATGCAAAATGCCTGTCAAAGAATGAACTGCAGAAAATCAAATCCTATTATAAAAAAGGAAGTGCTTTACTCATATCCGGAGAAACAGGACAATATGACCGGAATGGGGCACGGTTGCCGAACAACGATCTGCTTACCTGGTTAAAAGTCGATTTGGACGAGGGGAAAACCGTTTTTTCCCAAAAAAACAGGTATGGCTATTATGCCGATTGTCCGGGATCATTATATTTTCAATTGGCACAAAAGGATTTCAACGCGGCAGCATGGGGTGAAGTAAAGGACGGTACCGCAGCGGATGATTTCAGAGAGAGCTTCATCGGCAATCTGATTAAAACGTTTAAATATAAAGCGGCTGGAACAATAGAAGCCTCTCCTTTCATCTCCATGCAGCTGGCAAAAGTGAATGGTAAAAAAACCATGTTCCTGGCAAACTTTAAGGGAGTCCGGGCGAAACAAAATGTTGTTCCCACCGGCGAAAAAAATATTAAAGTACGCTTCGAAACCGGAAAAGAGCAGCATATCTTTGCACGGCAATTTCTGGGAGAAAAAAAAGAGCTGGAATCGGAGAAGCTTGGAGACTATCTCGTTGCCGTGCTTCCGGAAATACAATGGGGTACTGTTGTTTGGTGTGAATAATAGAGAAAGAGTTTATATGTATAAGAATTTATTGTTAACAGGCCTTGTCTTAGCCGGATTGAAACTGATTTTTGCCGGAAATGCATCGCAGATAAATTATACGGCCAGCGATGCCAATATTTTCAATCCCGAACGCGGCTTTACTTCGCAGGTGAGCAGCGGGATAACGCTCTCGTTGATCAACAGTTTAAAGAATCAGAAAATTTCCGTTATCCAGCGCATTTATACCATTCCCCAATACCGCAACAGCGTTCTTCCGGAATCCTTTCTGAATTTGGTAGAACAAGACCTGCAAACGGCTCGTCAGGGAGGCATGAAACTGGTCATGCGTTTTTCCTATACCGATCGGCAAGACGGGGAAGATGCGCCGCTGGATACTATTTTAACGCATATCAATCAATTACAACCGGTGTTCGAACGAAACTACGATGTTATTGCCTATCTGGAAGCCGGTTTTATCGGCGCCTGGGGAGAATGGTACTATTCCAGCAACGGGTTGAACAATACCAATGACCGCCGTACGGTTCTGTTTGCTTTGCTTGATGCTCTGCCTGCGGCACGCTGTGTCGTAATACGTACACCAGATTACAAACGAAAAATTTTTAACGACAGCAATCCCTTAACGCCGGAAGAAGCCTTTAGCGGAACAAAAAAAGCCCGTACCGGAGCGCATAATGACTGTTTTCTGGCCAGTGCGACAGATTATGGAACCTATTTGGATAATGATATAGAAGGCGATAAAGACTATCTTAATCAGGATAATCGTTACGTGCCGCAAGGCGGTGAGACCTGTTCTCCCAGCGCATATTCCGGCTGCAGCAATGCTCTGGCCGATTTGGCGCGGATGCACTGGTCGGTGTTGAACAAAGACTACAATACCGATGTGCTCAACCAATGGGTCAGCGAAGGTTGCATGGAAGAAATCAAACGGCGGCTGGGCTACCGCTTTCGGTTGCTGGATGCGGTTTTGGGAGATAGCGTCAAACCCGGCGGTATTTTGCCCATACGTTTTCGTATCGTTAACGAGGGCTTTGCCAGTCCGTATAATGCACGCAACCTTGAGTTCGTGATCCGCAATAAGAGCACCGGCCGACGTTACCGGGTGGTTACCCATGAGGATCCGCGTTTTTGGCAATCCGGCGATACGGTGGAAGTGCAATTGGAAACCGGTCTGCCTTCTTCTATTGATGAAGGAACCTATGAATTGCTCATGCACCTGGCCGACCCGGTTGAGGCGTTACATGACAGGCCGGAATACGCCATTCGTCTGGCCAACGAAAATGTGTGGGAAGACAGCAGCGGTTACAATTCCATGCTGCATGACGTAACGGTTGATCATACGGTTGGCGGAGACGATTATACCGGCGATCTGATATTTGCGCAGCTGGATTCGGGACAGGTTATGCCGCCTTCCATCCGGATCGATGGAGAATTCGGCGATTGGCAAAATGTCCCTCAGATAGATATAGCGCCCGATGAGGAATTCAGCGGCGACGCTTTGAACGATAACGTCGATTTATTGGATCTGTGGGTTACAGATGACCCGCAAAACCTGTTCATAAGTTATAAAACGGTTGGCGCGATTGACTCCAAATATTTTTACCATGTATTCTTTGATTCGGATAACGATACCTCTACGGGATTTCATAGCGCCGGCAGCCATGCCGGTATCGACTTTATGATAGAAAATGAATCTCTTTGGGAATACACCGGCCAAAGCGGAGAGTGGAGTTGGGGCTATCGTGGTACGGCTATTTTAATGAAAGGCAACAGTGAAACCAATCGGGTCGAACTTTCCGTAGGCCGTAAAACGCTCAATCTGCCGGGCAATCAGCAAGAGCTAAAGATTGTTTTTAATATCAATGATTTGGATGACAATCATGATGATGACTATGCGCCCGATGCCTATCAGCAAAGAAGCTACAATTATGAATTTTCTACCACGGCAATCAGAAAAGGGGAAGAAGCTTCTGTTCCACAAACCTTTGCCGTCAAAGTATTCCCCAATCCTTTTAACAGCAATGTGGTTATCGAGTATAATCCTGGAGATACCGGTCATATACAGGCCGATATTTATGATATTTCCGGGCGCAAAATAAAATCCCTGGATGAGGGCAATGCAGGACCTAACCGCCTTGTTTGGAACGGCCAAACCGATAGCGGTTCGCCGGCGGGCAGTGGCGTTTATATCCTGCGGATTAAATCGAAAAAACACTATTCGGTATCCAAACTTATATTGATAAAATAAACGTTTAAAAGCAGAAAGGAGGTGTGGGAAAAACAAAATAGGGGATAAAACATGTCTGTTTAGTAACCCGTCAACTTAATTTAGGAGGGAGTATCATGAGAAAAATATTTACCGCTATTTTTGTGCTGTTTATCTTTTCGGGGTTTGCCGTGGCACAAATTGAAATCGACGGCGATATGCTCGATTGGGCTAATATTCCGCCGGCCGATGTGGATAGCACAGCGGAAGAATTGGGTGATATGGTTAAGGGCGCCAATTATGATTTACAGGATTTATATATTACCGGCAATGACTCGATGGTTTATATGCGTGTTGTATTCGATCCTTCTGGATCACTAACTGCCGCTTATTCTGCCGGACTGGCGCTGAGCTTGTATCTGGATACCGACGTAGCCGCAGGCTCCGGTCTGGATTGGGGCTGGTGGACGCTTTCTTATGATTATTTAATTGATCTTAGTGAGGCTGCCAATGATACGGCGCCCGCCAGCGAAGTAACAATCCTGAATAATATTCAACGTGATGCCATAGCTCCTGCATGGCCGGATGGCTGGGATTCGGTTGGCGTTTGCATGGTTGCTATGAACGATAATGCCAATGAGATAGAACTGGGTTTTGCAAAAGATGCTATCGACGCCTGGTATAACCTGCGTTTCACTTATGAGGTGGTCGGCGAATGGGATTGGGATAATGTGGATGTGGCGCCCAATGCCCACTTCGGTTGGGACCCTGCCTGGATGATCGATTTCGATATGGTGGATAATGTACCGTATAATACCGCCGTCAAAGGCCCGCAAATCGTAAGCGCTATTGAAATTGACGGTGATATGCTGGATTGGAAAGCGGAATATCAAATAGATGTGGATGAAACTGCTGAAGATATTGGCGATATGCCAACCGGGCCGGATTTTGATGTAAAAGATGTTTACATGACAAGTGATTCCAATTATGTGTACGTTCGAGTCGTTATAGACCCGTCAGGTACCTTTTCCGGCCAATGGTCTAAATATACCAATGCCCCGGTATTCGAACTGCACTTCGATACCAATATGGATAAAACCCAGGGGCTGAGCTGGGGCAATTGGTGGCTGCTCGGCGGCGATTATAAAATTTCTTTACAGAATGTTTATAATCCGGATAATCCGCAATCGGAAGTACCCCTTTTGAAGTTTACAGGTGATTACGAAGGAGCCGAAGAAACCTACGATTCTGTGGGAACGGTAATGGCTGCTGTAAATGATAATGACAACGAAATTGAAGTTGCTATCCCGCGCGACTCTATGCATGTAGGCAGCGATATTCGTCCGTTCATTTATTCTGTTGGTGATGAAAACTGGGATAATGAAGAATATTTCCCCAATGATCTGATTGCCGAAGAGGGCCCTGCCTATGTTGTGAACTATCAATTTGTTGAAGGAACCGGCGCGAAGAATATGAAAGTACTGGCCGGTCCCGGCGCGATAGGTGACGACACAGGTGCTCATCAGCCTAAGGAATTTACTCTGTATCAGAACTATCCGAATCCGTTTAACCCGTCAACGAATATTGTGTTTGAACTTCCGAAGACTCAAAAAATCACGGTTGCCATCTACGATGTTACGGGACGGAAAGTAAAAACCCTGGTTGATAATAAAGTCATGTCCGCGGGGCGGAATGAAGTTACCTGGAATGGATTGAACCAAAAAGGCAATCCGGTGAGTTCCGGTATGTATTTTTATCGTGTTTCAACCGGCGACTACAGTAAAATCCGCAAGATGGTTTTGATGAAATAGGTGTGATTTTAAAGGTGTGAGCGGTTATTCGCTCATACCTTTATTTTTCTCTTCCGGGTTTGCCTATTATTTAACTTTATTACCCGGAAAACGCAAAAACGCATAAAATATTGTACTCTAATCTTTATGGAATTCCATAATGAGAAAACAGATTATTCATTTGTTTATGTTGGGCCTGTCTATAATTTTAATACAGGCCTGTATGCCGGATCGGATGGCCCCGGAACCGGTGGATATTAATCGCCCCAAATTTTTAGGATTTAGCGCCCAGGACAGCGGGGCAATAAATGTCGCGCTTGATCATCCCGTTACCATGGTTTTTGATCGTAAAATGGATTTATCCACCTTTCCGGAAAATTTTACACTGGAAAGCATTAGCGGGCCGATCGCCGGTACTTTTAAATTAGACAACGATGCCGATAGCGTGGTTATTTTTACCCCATCCGCCAATATGAATCCGGCCGAGGTATATACCGCTTACGTGGGCGGCGGCGTGCGTGCAACCAACGGGATGTCCCGAATATCGCCCAATGAAGCGGATATTCCTGAAACCACCTGGTTTTTCACCACCGGACAATATGCCCAAAACGGATTCCCCCATATTTTTGTTCTGGATAAAAACGGCCAGGAATTTTTCCTGATAGAGAAAATCGATTCCTATGGAGGCAAGACTACGATAACAACCGAATCTACCTTTGGCTCCGGAGAAGTGCGTATAACGCCGGATGGAACTAAAATGGTCATCGCCAATCGGCTTTCAGCAGGAACCGTTAGTATTTTTAATCCGCAGGACATGACACTTCTGGCTACGGTGAATGTGGGAGTGGGGCCCGAACAGGTATTTGTTACCAATGAGCGTGCTTATGTGGTCAACTTAAGCGGCCGCAATGTATCGGTCATTGATTTAAACAGCTATACGGAGCTGACTCAATTCTCTTTTTCCGACGGCTTCCGTCCCCGCGATATTGTTTATAATGCCGCCAATAACAAACTGTATATTTCATCGAATAAAATCGGTGAATATGGTACGATGCGTATTGTTGACGCCTCCGATTATACCAGTTATTACGACGTGAAAAATGTAACCCCAACTAAAAAGAAGACGCTGGATATGGAAATAACTTCCGACGGAGCCTATATTTTTATTGCCGAATACAACACCAGCGCTCTCTCTGTGTTCAGCACGCAGGCGGATTCTGTTGTGACAACCCTTGATTTGGATGCAACCAGAAATGAGGACGGAATAATCAGCGATACATACTACTACCTGGTCTGTAACGACGGCAATGTTTTTAAAATCGATATCGCTGCACATACGGTGTTAATGCAGCTTGATTTGGAACGTATCAGCGCAGGTGTTGCTGTTACGGCTGCGGACGAAATGCTTTACATCGCAACCCCGGTAGATTCAACCGTGCAGATTGTGGAAACCAGTACATTGACCCGCTTGCGCGAGGTGAAAATTCCCGGTACCATCAAACGGGTTGCAGCCAGCGTGCTTAATTACCAGTAAACCATATTTATTCCGGTGATAATTCAAAGAGACAAAGGATTATCGTAAAACGGCAGGACAAACTTATGAAAGCAAAGTTATTTATTTCGCTTATCTTCCTTCTTCTAACGGTTCATTCGTTGTTTGCCATAGGGGAAGGAAAAATTGTGGGACAAGTCCTCGATAAAGAATCGGGTGATCCGCTGCCCGGTTGCAATATCGTTGTAGAAGGAACGCTTTTGGGCGCCTCGGCAGATGAAGACGGTTTTTTTATTATTCTTAACGTTCCACCGGGTACCTATAACGTTTCCGCTCAGATGGTAGGGTATGTAACCGACATGCGCGAAAACGTGAAGGTGCTTTCGAACCGCACCATCAAATTAAATTTTGAATTATCGGTACAGGCTATCGAGGGCGAAGCGATTACCGTAGAAGCGTATAAAAATCCCCTGGTGCAAAAAGACCTAACCTATAAAATACAAGCCGTTACCGCCGAGGAAATAGAAAACCTGCCTGTGACCACTATGACCGATGTACTGGTGCAACAAGCCGGTATTTCCCGTAATATTCGCAATATGCCTGTTTCCAGCGGGCCGGCTTTCGGCCAGTTCTCGACGGTGCCGACCGATAACCTGCATTTCCGCGGCGGCCGTGAAAACGAAGCGCTCTATCTCTTTGACGGCGTGAATGTAACCGACCGGCTGTGGGGCGGTTTTTCATTAGACCCTATCGGGGAATACACGCTCAGTTCTCTGGAAGCCTATACGGGAACCTTCGGCGCTAAATATGGCGGGGCCATGTCGGGTGTCGTTAATATCGCCGCGTATGATCAGATCGCCAAATTGCCTAAAATAAAATTACAGGCATATACCGATAACCTGGGTATAAAAGAAGTTTCTCAAAATACCAACAGCTACGAATTGTTCGCCTCGGTGGCCATACCCGGCGTGCGTAATCTCGGTCTGACGATTGCCCATCGTTTCTATAGTACGGATGGCTATATTTACGGCTATATCTATCCCGAATGGGTCAATTCGGAAGGAAGGGATAAATCGGGTGAGCCGGAAAAAGTACCCATGCAATATCAGGATACGCAATTTACTTTCGGTAAACTGGTTTGGAAACCGTCGTCAAATTTTTCGGCTACCATCGGCGGGTTTGTAACCAAAACCAATCAGGGTTTGTACGATCATTATTTTAAATACAATCCTTATGGCGCGCCGAGAGTGAATCTGGACGGCCATCTGCTCTACGGAAAATTCAATTATGTTTTTAATAAGAGTAGCTATATCTGGATTACCGCCGCTCAATATGAACGCGGATTTTTATCCCGTGTCTGGGACAATCCCGACTATTATCTGGTTATACCGCAAACCGGAACAGCCGAATTTTCCATTTCCGGCGAGGACTGGGTCTATTTTAATACCAACTTTAAACGACTGGAAGCCCGGGCGGATTATTTTAATCAACTTAGCAAGGTGCATAGCCTTACGGCGGGTTTTGATTATAACAAGTTGAACACAGATCTGCAACGCCGTAACCCGGACGGATTTGGGGTACTGGAAATGTACCATTACGAGCCGGTGGAAATGAACGGCTATATTTCCGATAAGATGGAATTCGAAGATATGGGCATGATTGTAAATGTCGGCCTGCGGTTCGATTACATTGACCCCAAACGTAAAGTACTGAAGAATCTGGCGGAATTAAGCCAGCCCGACGCCTCAATGGAAGAAGCCAAACCGGTGATGTTCATAACGCCGCGTCTCGGTATCAGTTTTCCCATAATGGAAACCGCCGCCATGTGGTTCGGATACGGTCACTACTATCAATATCCCGATTATTTTAAGGTATTTCAGGGAACCTTCTATGCTCAGGGAACGGGGCAGTATCGTCCCAATCCTCAGTTGGAAAACACCCCGATTGCAGATACCAAAATTGAACCGGAAGAGACCGTTAACTACGAAGTAGGTATCCAAAGTAAGATTACGCCGGAACTGGCGTTCAATGTTACAGGCTTTTACCGCAAGACCAGTAATCTGATCGGCGTACTTTTATCGGAAACAAATGAAGGCAAGCGTTTCCAGGTGATGGGAAACATCGATTATGCCACCGTAAAAGGCCTGGAAGTCACTCTGCGTAAGAACTTCAGCAGTAATTTTTCTTTTGTACTGAACTATACTCTGTCTCAAACACTGGTCAGCACCTCGATTCTGTTTGAGAGACCCATTGACGAAGCGCTTACCTTTCCCGCAAACTGGGATCAACCGCATCAACTTAACGGTGTGCTCAATTTTCACTGGAACAATGGCTGGGGCTTTTCTCTCTACGGTTATCTGGCCAGTGGAACACCGTACACGCGCACATCTTTTGATCCCAATGGCGAGCGCAATCCGAGTATTTCCACGGTGGACCTGAATGTTTTTAAAGATTTAAACTTTTTCGGTTTCAAACAGCAGATATTCCTGCAAGTCTATAATCTATTCAACAAAATCAATGTCTGGTGGGTTTATTCCGATTCGGGGATTCCCGGCAAAGACGCCAATCCGGCTACTTCGGACGATTATACCAATAATCCGTCCATGTATGGGCCGGGAAGAACCATCCGACTCGGTATTAAAATCTGGAATTAGCTATGAATATTCGGAAAAACACAAAAAGAACCTTTATAAGCCGTTTGGTTGTGCTGTTACTGCTTGCTGTTGTTATGCTCATGGCGCAAAACAATCCTATGGAATACAAGCGCTGGAATACGTTGAATATCAACAGAGTGGCCACGACTTTTGACAATGTGGGTATGCTTTGTAACGGCAATAACCAAAATTATAACCTGGCCCGTGAACCGTCCTTTGAATTTCCCCAGGGCAGCGGTAAACAGTACGGTACCTGTATTGGCGTGGTATTCGGCGCGCCGGCCGGGCAACATCCGGATGTCGTTGGCGGTACGAATCCCGAAAATCTCGCTTATCTGGACGGTACGATGGATGAAGGACCGGCGGATTTCTGGAATGAAGAGCATTTTGCGCCTTATCCGGAATTTGTTAATCCCAATGCCGCTTCCATCAGCACCGATCCCGAGTCCTGGCCGGCATCCTGGCCGGAAGCCCTGCCTAATTACTACTTTATGGATGTAAACGATCAGACCGGGGTACAAAACCCAAATTTACCGGTTGTGCCGATTCTGCGGGATTCGGTCACGGGATGGCCGGGCTTTGGTCCCAATGGTGAGCAGCTATCCGATCAGGAAATGTTCAGCGTGATGTATGGCTGGGGCGGAACCGATCAAATCGGCGTAGGGAACGCCCAAACGCGCTGGCTGCGCACGCAGCTCATCATGCGCAGCATGGCCTGGAAGGGGAGTTTATACGAGAATTTCATCGTATGGATATTCGTGATCCGCAATGTAACCAATCAGCCCATTACCGATGCGGCCATGGGCGTTCATATCGATTTCGGACATTTACCGGCTTTTATTCAGGGCATCGGTTACGACGCCGATCGGCATTATTACGATCCCAAGTTGCAGTTGGCATATAGCTGGGATGATGACGGCTTCGAAGAAAGTCCCGTAGGTGGCACGCTTGGCCCGGATGAAATCGGCTGGGCGGGTGTGGTAGCGCTGGAAATGCCCGGCCCCACGGGAAAAGTGCAAACCTATGATGCCGCGCATTTTTGGCAGGGGCAGACTTCCCGTTCCGGCAGCGGCGGGGCGCCCGAGATGTACTACAAATGGAATCTGCGTAACCAGGATGACCCCCAGGACAGTGACGGTGATGGTGTGGACGATGATTT
Organism: Caldithrix abyssi; assembly: GCA_011369465.1. Lineage (GTDB taxonomy): Bacteria > Calditrichota > Calditrichia > Calditrichales > Calditrichaceae > DRQG01. Next base: position 17,429 of record DRQG01000007.1, on the reverse strand, counting down.
CAACGAAAACGGCATCCCCGATGACCAGGAAGGCGGTCCGGGATACTATGTCGGTTCCGGTGCGGATGGCTTGCAGATTATCGGTTCCGGACAGTTTACCCTGCAGCCCGGGCAGATGGATACATTGATTTTTGCCACGGTCTTCGGTGCCTCCGAAAAAGAGCTGAAAACAACGGCACAACGGGCCATCAATCTCTATCAAAGCAATTGGGAAATTGTGGAAGCGCCGCCCGCGCCCGTTGTGGAAGCCTTTGCCGATGACCGTAAAGTGACTCTGGTATGGAGCACTTATAGCGAAGAGGATGTTCAGTTTGAAGGATACAAAATCTACCGTTCGCTGGATCAGGGCCAAACCTGGGGAACCGAAAGCTTTGCCGATTTTGAGGGCGGCATTCACTATGTTCCGATGGCACAGTACGATTTAGTGAATGGTGTGAAAGGCTTTTACAAAACTTTGCCCGAATACGCCTGGTTTTATCTGGGTGATGATGAATGGGTGCCCAACCGTTCCATTGTGCAAGCAGATACGGTCAAAGGGTTTCATATCAACGGTAAATTGCAGGGTTTTGAAGAAGGTGACTCGGTTAATGTCTATGTTGACCGCGATGTGGTAAACGGATTGGCGTATTGGTACTATGTCGCCGCTTATGATTCCGGAAACGCCATTATCGGGCCTTTGGAAAACTCATCGGCTTCCAATCCTGCCGAGCCGAATAATACAGTCATAGTGACGGCTTACGCTCCTAAAGCAAAAGAGAACCTGGATAACGTACGGGTGGTTCCCAATCCGTACATTGTTTCGGAAATATGGGAAGCAGGCTATAAAGAGCATGTTATCCAGTTTGTGGGGCTGCCTTACGAGGCGACAATTCGCATCTTTAACTCCAGCGGTGAACTGGTACGAACTATCGAACACAGAGACCAGACAGGCATTGCCCGCTGGGATTTGAAGAATAAATTCTCCCAGTTGGCAGCTCCGGGCGTTTATTTTTATTATATCGAATCCGGCATAGGTGAAAAAACCGGCAAATTTATAGTGATTCTGTAGTAGGAGAGCATTATGCAAGCGCTACAAAAAATATTATCTATTTTTATCGTTACCATTTTGCTGGGCAGCATTCAGGCACAGGATGTAGATTATTCCGGCACATCCGCGGCAAATTTGCTTAAAATACCCGTCGGCGCCCGTATTGCCGCCATGGGAGACGCTGGTTCTGCCCTGGCTGACGATGCAACTTCTTTATTCTGGAATCCGGCTGCGGCTGCCCGCATAAACAGCTTCGGTTCCATATCCATTTCCACTATGAACTGGCTGGTCGATTCCCGCTTGTCCTACCTGGCCGGGGTCATTAATCTGGGCGGTTTCGGTTATGTGGGGGTGGACTTTGAATATCTGGATTACGGAAATATGGAAGTAACGACCGTATATGATCAGGACGGGACGGGACGTTATGTGTCGGCCAGCGACCTGGTTTTCGGATTGGCGTATGCCCGCAAACTGACCGACCGTTTTTCTTTCGGTATTAAACTAAAATACATTGGCGAAAAGCTGGCCAGCGTAAGCGGCAGCGCTTTCGGGGTGGATATCGGCGCTGACTTTCAAACATCTTTTTTTGACAATAATTTCCGTATTTCGGCAGCGCTGAGCAATTTCGGTACCCAGATGAAATTTGAAGGATATGATTTGGAAGTGGTTTACACCGTACCCGGCAGTCCCAGCAATAAACAGGTACCCGCTACGCTCAAAACGCGGGGTTGGGAAATTCCGTTATTGTTTCGCTTTGGCGTGTCCAACTATTTCATCAAAAACAAGAATATCAGCCTGCTGGCAGCTTATGAAGTGATGGATAGCCGCGATTATGAAGTACGCCACAATCTGGGCGCCGAGTTCGGCTACCGCGGCATGTTTTTTCTGCGCGGCGGCTACAAATTCAACTATGATGAGGTAACCTACACGGCCGGTTTTGGGTTAAATTTTGCTCCCCTGATCGATTTCGGTCTGGTTATCGATTACGTATTTCTGGATTACGGTGTGTTTGAATCACTGCATCAATTTAGTATAGCCGTTAATTTTTAAGGAATTTAACGATGCACAGAATAAATCCAATGGTTATTATATTTTCTATATTGCTTAGTTTCGCCTTTCTGCTGGGTCAGCAATCCAATCCCATGGATTATCAGCGTTGGAATATTTTTGATATTAATAAAGTCCGTACGGAATTCAACAATACCGGTTTGCTGTGTAACGGCAACCAGCAAAGCCCGGCATTGGCCCGTGAACCGTCCTTTGAGTATCCGGCCGGCAGCGGCATTAGCTGGGGTACCGGTGTGGGAGTGGTTGTCGGCGCGCCTTTAGACCAGGAAGAAGGAGCGGTGGGCGGCTGGCCCAAAGAATCCGATGACTACTATGCCTTCTGCGACGCCACCCTTGATGAAGGCCCTGCGGCTTTTTGGGACGAGGAACATTTTTTTCCTTATCCCGAATTTGTCAACAGCGACCGCGCCCTGATGAGCGACGACCCCGAAACCTGGCCTGAAACCTGGCCCGATGCCTATCCGGTTTTGGGCGATCCTATTTTATTTGATTCCGTGACCGGCTGGCCCGGCTTCGGACCCCACGGCGAACAATTGGCCGACCAGGAAAGCTTTGCCGTTTTGCAGGCCTGGGGCGGTACCGACCAGCTAACTTCCAATGACCCTTATCCTAATTTTTTAAGAACCCAAATGATTGTACGCGGCATGGCCTGGAAGGGAACCTTGTACGAAAATTTTATCGTTTGGGTTTACATTATCCGTAACATCGGTACGGCGCCTATTCACGACATGCGTGCCGCTGTTCATGCCGATTTCAGCTTCATACCCAGTTTCTACCAAGGTATCGGCTACGATGCCGATCGGCATTACTATGATCCCAAATTACAACTGGCTTATGGAACGGATGATGACGGTTATGAAGAAAGCCCGTTGGGCGGAACCATTAATCCCGATGATATTGCCTGGGCAGGCGTCGTAGCTCTGGAAATGCCCGGTCCGTCACAAAAAGTGGAAACGTATGACGCCTTCCATTTCTGGATGCTGGCTACCACAGCGGCAGGCAACGGAGCGCGGCCCGACTGGTATTTTAAGTGGAATGTGGAAAACCTTGATGATCCGCAGGACAGCAACGGCGACGGCATAGACGACGATTTTGATGAAAACGGTATTCCCGACGCCGAAGAGGGAGGCCCCGGATATTATGTGGGCGAAGGCGCCGACGGTGTTCAAACACTAGGTTCCGGTCCGTTTACCCTTCAGCCCGGGGAAAGCGATACGCTGATTTTCGCCACGGTTTTCGGCAAAAACGAAAAAGATATTAAAAACAACGCCAAACGGGCGCTGACACTCTATGAGAATAACTGGCAAATTATAGACGCACCGCCGGCCCCGGTAGTGGAAGCCTTTGCCGGTAACAGAAAAGTGAAACTGGTGTGGGATACAAAAGCAGAAGAAGATCCGCAATTTGAAGGGTATAAAATTTATCGCTCCGCCGACGGTGGGCAGACCTGGGGATCCCAAACATTTAAAGATTTTTCAGGCGGTATCCATTATGTGCCACTCGCGCAATATGACCTTGTGAACGGCATAAAAGGATTTTATAAAACATTGCCGGAATATGCCTGGTTCTATTTAGGGAATGATGAATGGGTACCCTTAAGAGAAGAAGTCAAAGCAGATAGCTTTGCTTATTTTGAACCCGGTGATTCCATCAATATTTTTATTGATAACAACGTAAACAATGGTATGACGTATCGCTACTACATCGCAGCCTATGATTCCGGTAATAAGGTCATCGGTCCATTGGAAAATCCGGCCAGCAACGATCCTTCGGCAAAAAATAACACGGTCGAAGTAGTGCCGCAAACCAAACCGGCGGTATCCTCTCTGGACAAGGTGCGCGTTATCCCGAATCCTTATATTGTAGCGGAAGTGTGGGAACCCGGGATACAGGATCATTTTATCCAGTTTGTCAATCTGCCCGAAGTGGCTACCATACGCATTTTTAATTCCGCCGGTGAACAAATCAGACGCATAGAACACACACCACTAAGGGATATCGCGCCCAGCATATCCGTTTGGGATTTGAAAAACGAATACAATCAGTTGGTGGCACCGGGTGTATATTTCTATTATATCACTTCCGCTGCGGGCGAGACCAAAGGTAAATTCATTATTGTTTTGTAATTATTCGGTTGAGTTGCAATGGGAAAAATGATTCGTTCAAATAAACAAGTTACCATATTTACAAATGTTCTGTTTATTGTTTTTTTTTATCTGTCTCCTGTTAATGCCCAAACCAGTCCCGACCAATTATTGTTAAAAAATTTCCGGCCGAAATCCATTTATAAAATACCCCAAACCGTTATCGAGAAAGCCCGCTATCCGGTTATTGATATGCATTCGCATGAATACGCACAAAGCCCTGCTGAGGTCAAGCGATGGGTAAAAACCATGGACGAGGCAGGTATCGAAAAAACCATTATTTTGTCGTACGCCACCGGCTCGCGTTTTGATTCTATCTATCAAGCTTATGCAGGACGCTATCCCGAGCGTTTTGAAGTGTGGTGCGGTTTTGATTATACGGGCTATGACCAACCCGGCTTTGGCCCGGATGCGGTAGCCGAACTGGTACGCTGCTTTGAAAAAGGGGCAACGGGTGTGGGTGAACTGGGTGATAAGGGCAAAGGGCTGTTCTATTCCAAACCCGGCCCGCCGGCCTGGGGTATGCATTTGGACGACCCGCGCATGGATCCGCTATTGGAAAAATGCGCCGAGCTCAATATGCCGGTCAATATTCACGTAGCCGAACCAAAATGGATGTACGAGCCGATGGATTCCACCAATGACGGATTGATGAACGCCTACACCTGGCGGGTGGACGTAAAACCGGGTGTGGTGGATCACGAAGGAATGATTGCTGTTTTGGAAAGAGCGCTGAAACGCCATCCCCAAACAACATTTATTGCCTGTCATTTTGCCAATTGTTCTTACGATCTCAATAAACTGGGACGACTGCTGGATAAATATCCCAATCTATATGCTGATATTGCCGCTCGATATGCCGAAACCGCCCCGATTCCGCGTTTTGTGAAAAAATTTATTGAAACCTATCAGGATCGGCTCTTTTACGGCACGGATATGGGGTTGGGAAAAAAAATGTATCAGGTCACATTCCGGATTCTTGAATCCGCTGACGAGCATTTTTATGAGATCGAACTTTTTGGTTATCACTGGCCGTTGTACGGGTTGGGCTTGAGCGATACGGTTTTGAAAAAACTATACCGCCAAAACGCGTTAAAAATTCTGAGTAAGTGAATCTAAACGAAGTAGCAAAGAACAGACAGGACAAAATCAAAGAATATGTTTCCAAATGTTCGGCGTTTATTCACTATTTGACTTGTTACGCTTTATTAAAATATGAGGAGAAGAAGGATGTTAAAATCCTTGATAATTGTTATCATATCCGTAATACTCTGGTCTTGTGCGGAAAAGGACATACATTCGCTGCAAACCGACCGGATGTTGATTGAATACAATAATGAATTTCAATCGCGGGTTAGCCCGCTTTGGAACGGGGCCGAAGCCTTTAATACACAATTTCGTCCTGCTGAATATCTCATATTAGCGGATTCCATATTAAGCCGCTTTCGGTTGCAGACGGCGGTTAATAAACAGTTCGAGGATAATCTCGGCAGCGGTGAGATGCTGGTGTTGCAGGGAAAAAGCGGCGGTTCATCTCCTGTGGTCGAAAAAATCTTACAGATTAAGGTGTATAAAGATTTTCCGGATTTGGCCGTATTCCGTGTCGTTTATATCAATGAAGGTAAAAAAAACATAAATGTATCCGGCTGGGTAAACAACGCGTACCAAATCACAAGTCCGATTAAAGCGGATACGGTATTCTGGTCATTTCAGGGCGCCACCTATGAATCGCGGCCCGATTGGGTGCTGCCGCTCAAACCGGGCTTTAAACGGGAAAATTATATGGGGATGAATGCCAGTGATTATGGGGGCGGTATCCCCGTTTGCGATATCTGGCGGCGGGATGCCGGTTTGGCGGTCGGCCATGTGGAAGCGGTGCCGAAATTGGTTTCTCTGCCCGTACAAATGGATTCTCTTACTAACCGGGCCTCTATGGAGGTTAAATATTTAAAGGATGTTACCCTGCAACCGGGCGACACACTTAAAACATTCGATACGTTTGTATCGGTTCACCGGGGTGATTATTTCAACCCGCTGCGCACCTTTGCCCGTTTTATGGATAAAAAGGGGGTCCACGCTCCCAAATTCCCCAAAACGTCTTATGAACCCGTATGGTGCGCCTGGGGTTATGAACGCAATTTCAAGGTGAACGATGTACTGGCGACGCTGCCTAAAGTGAAAACGCTGGGCTACAAATGGGCGGTTCTGGACGACGGTTGGCAGACCGCCGAAGGGGATTGGTATCTGAACCCTAAAAAATTCCCGCGCGGCGATGCCGATATGAAGGCTTTTGTGAATAAAATCCATGAGCAGGGTTTAAAAGCCAAATTGTGGTGGGCGCCGCTGGCCGTTGACCCCGGTACGGATCTGCATAAAAATCATCCCGATTTGCTGTTAATCAATAAAGAAGGGAAGACGCAGGATATAAGTTGGTGGGACAGTTATTATCTATGCCCGGCCTATGAAGGCACTATTGAATACACCCGGAAACTGGTACAAAAATTTATCGGTGAATGGGGCTTTGACGGGCTGAAAATTGATGGGCAACATTTGAATGCCGTTCCGCCCTGTTATAATCCGGCTCATCATCACGCCTATCCGGAAGAATCCGTAGAAAAACTGCCGCAATTTTTTGAAATGATTTACAAAACGGCAACATCCATTAAATCCGATGCTGTCGTGGAAATATGCCCCTGCGGAACAGCGGCTTCTTTTTATAACATGGCCTGGATGAATCAGCCAGTCGCCTCGGATCCGACCAGCTCCTGGCAGATACGTTTAAAGGGCAAAACCTATAAAGCACTGATGGGCCCGAATGTGCCTTATTATGGCGACCATGTTGAGTTGAGCGATGATATGGATGATTTTGCCTCTACGATTGGAATCGGCGGTGTGCCGGGTACGAAATTTGTCTGGCCGCCAGGAATTTATTATAACGAAGAAACAGGCGACGTGAGTTTAACCGCACAAAAAGAAAGAGAATGGAAAAAATGGGTCTATATTTACAACCGCTACGAACTGCCTAAAGGTATCTATCACGGAGAACTGTACGATATAGGCTTTGATAAGCCGGAAACTCACGTCATCGAAAAAAACGGCAATGTCTATTTTGCCTTTTATGCGCCGCAATGGAAAGGCGAGGTTGAACTACGCGGTTTACAGAACAAGCGCTACACGATCACCGATTATGAACACGATATGGATATGCAAAAAGTAAAAGGGCCTACGGCAAAGATTAAGGTGAATTTTAATAATCATTTGCTGCTAAAGGCTGTGCCGGTTCAATAAAATGAGAAAGAGGATTGATATAATGAAGTTATTCGTTGTTTTATCGATGGTATTGTTCTTTAGTATGGCTGCTTTTGCCAAAACATACTATGTTTCTACAGCCGGAAACGATAGCAACACCGGTAGTGGTTCCAGTCCCTGGTTAACCATTCAGCATGCTGTGGACCAAGTTGTTGCCGGTGATACCATCCTGGTTAAAAGCGGTGTATACAACGAACTGGTCACTTTCAATAAATCAGGTTCCGAAGCCGACGGCTATATTGTGCTGCAAAACGCCCCCGGCGAATCGCCGATTATCGACGGCAGCGGATTGGCTGGCAGCGGCGGCTGGATACCCGCTCTGATTAAAATAATCAGTAAAAACTACATTAAAGTAGTTGGCTTTGAGCTGCGCAATTTAATTACCTCGGACAGCGGTGTCTTTCCTGCAGGTATTTGGATACGCGGCACATCCCATCATATTGAACTGCTTAACAATATCGTACATCATATCGAGATGAATAAATCCAATGCCGGGGCGCATGGCATTGCCGTCTATGGAACCTCTGCTCCTGATTCTATCCATGAAATTCTTTTGGATGGCAATGAAATCTATGCCTGCAAACTGGGCTGGAGTGAGTCGTTGGTACTGAATGGCAATGTCAGTAATTTTATTATCCGTAATAACAAAGTGCATGATAACGACAATATCGGCTACGATTTTATCGGCTTTGAGGGCGAATGCCCGGACCCGACTTATGACCAGGCGCGCTACGGTCAGGTATATGATAATGTGGTCTATAATATCGACAGCCGAACAAATCCGGCTTATGGCGGCGAAGCCTCGGCGGACGGATTTTATGTGGACGGCGGACGCGATATTGTTTTCGAACACAATACGGCTTATCAATGCAATATCGGTTTCGAGCTGGCCAGCGAGCATAAGGGAAAATCCACCAGCGGTATTACCATGCGTAACAATTTCATTTACGATAACCATGTTATCGGTATCGCCATCGGCGGCTACGACAGCAACCGCGGAACCACCGATGATTGTTACATTGTGAATAATTCTCTGTATAACAATAATACGGATAACCTGGGGTGGGGAGCGGAAATATTAATGCAGTATTACTGTCAGAATAACACCTTTAAGAATAATATTATTTACGCGGCGGCCGGTAAGCCTGTGGTACTGAATGAAACACAAAGCGGTACCAATAACATTTTTGATAATAACCTCTACTACGGAACATCCGGGATTTATTGGAACTGGCGGGGTACGGAATATTCGTCGTTTTCTGCCTATCAAAGCGGCAGCGGTCAGGATGCCCATGGCCTGTTTGCCGATCCTCTTTATATCAGCCCTGAAGATGGCAATTTACGTATAGGCGACGGCTCTCCGGCTATTGATAGAGGGGATAATCTGTCTCCCGATATCATCGGAACGCAGGACATTGACAAAAAGGATCGTATAATAAATAGCATCGTGGACATAGGCGCCTTCGAATATGATAGCGTCTCCACAGGTTTTGAGCAAAGCCGCGATGTCCATCACCCCAAAGCGTTTATCCTTTATCAGAATTTTCCCAATCCTTTCAATCCGGCAACGGTTATTCGCTACAAATTGTCTGAAACGGCCAGGGTCGAAATAAGTGTGTACAATATATTAGGACAAAAATTGATCACATTGATAAATGAGAAAAAAGCGCCGGGGAAATACGAAGTCATCTTTGACGCCGCGATGTTGCCAAGCGGTGTTTATACATATACTTTACAGACTGGCGACGGAACGCGACTGGCGCGAAAGATGCTTTATTTGAAATAGCAATTTATCCCGATTTGCGCTAAAAATGTTCTCCATCTAAAAGGATTTTTATCTTCATTGTAATACATTTTATTTCTGCCTAAATTAGGATTGAATAAAACATAGGAGAACATTATGCCTACCGAATTTGCCGCCGAGGCCATGCGCCATTTGCGTGATGGCAGTATGTTTCAGTGGTACGTTATTCCGTTGTTTGCTTTTGTCGTTTATGTGTACGCTGTAGAGATCGAACGGAAAAACTGGAATCTGGTATTTGCCGGTCTGGCCTTCTGGGGCATGGATTGGTTCAATGAAATCTGGAACTCACTGGTCTTTCATTTCACCAATTATGCACCTGTCTGGGGTGCGCCGGGAAAAACGGCCTACCTTATTTTAATCGGTTTGAACATTGAAATAAGTTTTATGTTCGCTATCGCCGGAATCGTTTTCGGAAAAATGCTTCTGCCCGATAAAAAGCAAAAAATTCTGGGAATCCCGAATCGCATTTTTCTGGCGGTTGCCAACTCTATTTTTTGTGTTTTTGTAGAGCTGCTTCTGAATGCCGTGGATGCGCTTACCTGGGATTATTCCTGGTGGGATGCCGACTCGCCGTTTCTTATTGTTATTTTCGGTTATCTGCACTTTTTCCTTGTTTCTTATTGGGTCCACGATATGGAAACGGTCAGAAAGAAAGTCATCACGGTAGGTGCTATTTTTAGCGTTGATATTGCGGCTATTATCATTTTCGGTTTTGTTTTGGGATGGATATAAAAGTAAAAAAAATCTATCTTCATTTACCGCAATACTTGGGAATAATTTACTTTGCGGAATAGTTGAAGAGGGGCATGATGAATTACTGAATGGATGGAATGAGGGAAAAATGGGGTAGTGGAGGAATTAAGTTATTGAGTTACTAAGTTATTAAGGTAAAATTATTTAAATAAAGAGAACTGAAAACGGACAGCCGGAAGACCGGATTTTCGAATATCGATTTACGATTGACGATTTAGGAACTGATAACCAACAGCGAAAAGCCAACAGCCGAAGACCGGAATTTCGAACACCGATTAACGAATATCGATTTAAAAACTAAACACTGACAACTGATAACTGATAACTGACAACTGAAAACTACTCCACTCTTCATCCGGTTATTCATTAATTCAACAATTCATTCAATCAATACAATAAACAAAAACCAAACATCAGGAGGCAGTGATGAAAATTAATCGTTATGTGGACATCAGCACGTTGGATAAGGAAGCTAAAAAGGATTACATTGACCGTCATTCCGCTTTTGTGCACTGCGAATCCAGCGCGAAAAAAGGCGAAAAATTTAAAGTGAAAGTAAAGGTCGGCGACGAATACGCTCATCCGGATGATTTTGATCATTACATTGCCTATGTGCAGCTCTGGAACAGTGAAAGCATGCTGGCCACCGCTCATTTTACCGCCGGCGCTATGGGTAACGCTCCCGGCCAGGTAGAAGTGGATTTCTATATTGTACCCACAAAAAATTTGAAGCTAACCGCCATGGCCTATTGCACCAAACACGGCCTGTGGCAGAGCGACGAGGTCAGCGTAGAAGTGAGCGAATAAAACTAACGGGTAATCGTTATATTAAAAAGGCGAACGTCTATTTGGCGTTCGCCTTTTTTTGTTGAAATTGTATCAGTACATTCCGCCCATGCCGCCGGGAGGCGTTGGTGCGGGTTTTTCTTCTTCCGGCTTGTCTGCAATTAACGCTTCGGTCATCAGCAGCAAGCCGGCTACGGATGAGGCGTTTTCCAGTGCTGAACGGGTTACTTTGGTCGGATCGATGACGCCGGCTTTAAGCAGGTCTTCGTACTCTTCTTTTTGGGCGTTAAAACCGAAGGCGCCGTTCTTTTCCATTACTTTGTTTACAATTACTGAGCCTTCCAGACCGGCGTTGGCCACAATCTGGCGGATCGGCTCTTCCAGAGCGCGCCGCACAATATCCACACCGATTTGTTTGTCGCCGTCCAGTTTTAACTTATCCAGCGCTTTAATGGAACGCAGCAGGGCGATACCGCCGCCGGGAACGATGCCTTCTTCCACTGCGGCGCGGGTGGCATGCAAGGCGTCTTCCACGCGGGCTTTCTTCTCTTTCATTTCTACCTCGGTAGCGGCACCGATTTTAATCACTGCTACGCCGCCAGCCAATTTAGCCAGACGTTCCTGCAATTTTTCACGGTCGTAATCGCTGGTGGTGGTTTCGATTTGAGCGCGAATCTGGTTAACACGTCCTTTGATGGCTTCCTTATCGCCAGCGCCCTCTACGATTGTTGTGTTGTCTTTGTCAATCGTTACTTTTTTAGCCTGGCCGAGGTCATCCAGACCGGCATTTTCCAATTTAAAGCCGGTTTCTTCGCTGATTACACGGCCGCCGGTCAGAATGGCAATATCCTCCAGCATTGCCTTGCGGCGATCGCCGAAACCAGGAGCTTTAACGGCAGCTACCTTAAGCGTACCGCGCAGTTTGTTTACAACCAGTGTGGCCAAGGCTTCACCTTCGATATCTTCGGCTATGAGCAGCAGAGGTTTGCCCGTTTGAGCTACCTTTTCCAGTACCGGCAGCAAATCCTTCATAGCGCTGATCTTTTTATCATGAATCAAAATCAACGGGTCTTCCAGAACGGCCTCCATAGCCTCGGAATCGGTTACAAAATAGGGCGAAACATAACCGCGGTCAAACTGCATACCTTCCACCACTTCCAAAGTCGTCTCAATTCCTTTGGCCTCTTCCACGGTAATCACGCCGTCTTTGCCCACTTTATCCATGGCATCGGCAATCAGATTTCCGATGGCTTCGTCGTTATTGGCCGATATAGCGCCCACCTGGGCTACTTCGGTTTTGCCGGCAACTTCTTTGGATAACTCTTTGAGGTGTTCCACCACTTTGGCAACCGCTTCGTCAATTCCGCGTTTCAGCTCGGTCGGGTTAGCGCCGGCGGTTACGTTTTTTAATCCCTGTTCGTAAATAGACTGCGCCAGTACGGTAGCTGTGGTCGTTCCGTCACCGGCTACGTCGCTGGTTTTGGAAGCGACCTCTTTTACCATTTGAGCGCCCATGTTTTCGAAGGGGTCTTCCAGTTCTATTTCTTTGGCTACGGTAACGCCGTCTTTGGTAACCGTTGGCGCGCCGAATTTTTTATCGATTACCACATTGCGGCCTTTGGGGCCGAGAGTGATTTTCACGGCTTTGGCGAGGATATCCACGCCTCGTTTTATTTTTTGACGTGCATCTGCATCATATTCGATAATTTTTGGCATAATTCACCTCACTGTTAGTTTAACACGGCTAAAATATCATCTTCATTCATAATCAAATATTCTTTATTGTCCACTTTGAATTCGGTACCCGCATATTTGCTGTACAGTACCGTATCATTGACCTTGATTTCCAGCGGGAGGCGTTTACCGTCTTTATCCAGCTTACCCGGTCCAACGGCCACGATTTTACCCTTGATCGGTTTTTCCTCAACCGTATCGGGCACAATGATGCCGCCTTCGGTCTTATGTTCCTCCAAAATCGGCTGAACCAAAACACGATTGGATAAGGGCTTAATCTGCATATTGTTTCCTCCAATTCGTTGCGTTCAACTTTGATGGCACTTTTGAAAATATTTTTACCACTCTTGCATGATGGGCCTGCAAGAGCGGCTTATCTTATTGAAAATAAAGAAAACCACATAATAAACAAAGCTCTCCCGTTACACTTCACGGGAGAGTTGAGAAATAAAAGCATTGTGCGAAAAAGGTTATTTCACCTTAATCTCAATCTGTTTGGGTTTGGCCTCTTCCGTTTTCGGAATGTGGACGGTTAAAACACCGTCTTCGTAAACGGCGTCAATCTTATCCAGTTTAACGCCGGATGGAATCGGAATGGTACGGCTGAATTTACCATAACTGCGTTCCATGCGATGGAAATTTTCTTCCTTCATTTCTTTTTCCGCTTTCTTTTCACCGCTGATGTTGAGCATGTTGTTGTCGAAGGTTATTTTTATATCATCGCGTTTCATACCGGGCAATTCGGCGGAAATAACAAATTCGTCATCGTTTTCTTCCACATCCACGAGAGGAGTAAGATCAACACGGTCGGTTACTTCCATTCCTGTACGGAAAAATTCATCGAACAAACGATCCATATCGGTTTTTAAGGTGAATAAGCTGCGAGCGGGACTCCATCTGGTTAGCATAATACACCTCCTTTTCGTTTATGGTGTTTGTTATTGATTAACAACCGTATTATTTACGCCAAACTGTTTAACAAAAGATGTGCCAATTTTAAAACAATGCCTTTAAGTCAAATAATAATAATAAGATAAAACCAATATGGTTTGCAGCCGAATAAAAATAAACGAATATTCATTTTAATGGTATGTCAAATGTAATAAAGGGAATATTTCAAATTGGCAAAATTTTCTTTACTTCTGACAGAGCATTACTTCACCTGTAAAAGGGATATTACATTGCAGCGTAACCATGAAAATGAGTATATTTTTCTCGATAAGAATTTTAACCCCTGTGAATTATTTTGATTGCCTAAGCGATTCATACTATCTTGTTGAATCCGCTTAATTTGCTTGATTAAAAATAGTGAAATGGCTATTTTGAACTTTTAACGAAAGGAACAAACAATGGCGGTAAAATTTATTAAATCTCAAAATGCCCCGGCGCCCATCGGGCCGTATTCACAGGCCATCGAAGTGAACGGATTTATCTTTACCTCCGGTCAGATTGCTTTAACGCCGGACGGTAAATTAATAGAAGGAAATATTGAAGCGCAGACCCGACAGGTCTTCGAAAATTTAAAAGAAGTGTTAACCGCGGCAGGCAGCGATCTGGATCACGTGGTCAAAACAACAATTTATCTGAAGAATATGTCCGATTTTACCAGCGTGAACGAAGTATATGCCGGATATTTCGGAAAATCATTGCCGGCCCGTTCCACCGTAGAGGTTAGCCGATTACCCAAAGACGTTCTGGTGGAAGTGGACTGTATAGCCATTAAAAAGTGATTTGCCGGGATTGCAGACTAAATCAGTGTATTGTCATAAGATAAATAACCTCTCAGCGGTATTCATTCTGGGCCTTTTTTTACTGCCCGTGTTGTTGAATGCGCAGGAAGCAACCGATACAGCGGAAGCAGATACAGGTAAAGCCTTGCCTGTAAGCAGCGCCGTATGGCGTTCGGTTGTATTACCGGGATGGGGGCAAATCTATCAGGAACGTCTGGCACAGGGAGCGGTATTTTCATTCGGCACCTTAGGCTTTTACTTCAATGCTTTAAACTATCTTAACCAATACAATAAATACGGCCGGCCGGAGGATAAGAGTAAGTTCCGGGCTTATGTAAGCCTTGGGATACTTTTTCATATCGGCAATATTATCGATGCGGCGGATGCGGGCCTTCGTCTGAAACCGAAAGGCTGGCAGGGCGAACTTTTAGGGGATAAACCGCTTAAATCGCCCTGGGGCGCCGTTTTGCGTTCCGCTATTATACCTGGATGGGGGCAGGTTTACACGGAAAACTATGTTAAGGCAGCTGCCTATTTTGCTGTGAACGCCTTTATGGTATATCGTATTCATACGGCAAATGTAAACTACTGGAAAACAAAAGAGATAAAGTACAAGGAAGACCGAACACGTTTTGCCTGGTATTTTGGCGTGGCTTATTTAATTACACTGGCGGACGCTTACGCCAGCGCATATTTATATAAATTTGATGAAGCTCTGGAAATGGCCTTCACGCCGGTTTTAACGCCGGAACAAATTGCGGTTACCCTGTATGTTCGTTTTTAAACCGATATTCTGCCGGACGGCGATGTATATCCTGTTTATCCTTTGCATTCCACTTAAAGCGGAAAATTCGCCGGATTCCGGGCACAAATACAATATTTCGATCGTTAAAAGAGCATCCCGCTTTTCCGCGTCCCGATTGGTGCGGGAAGATGTTAAACCAGGGTTCCATGCAGTTAGTACAGAAAATAAAGAGAGTAAACCGATTAACTGGAGCGCAGGCTGGTTCTCCTATGATAAGGGCTATCATTTTCTGGGAAGTTTTATGATCACCGTTGCTGCAGGTAAAAGTTTTCAGAAATTTGCCGGAGCAGGGGATCGTTCATCCAGAATCTGGGCGGCTTCCTTATCGTTTTCGGTGGGATTGGGAAAGGAAATATACGATTCCCTGCAGCCTGAAAATCATTTTTCGTACAAAGACCTCGCGGCCGATGTAGCCGGTATCATCGCCGGACTGGTGGTATTGAATAATGAATGAAGCAAAAACGACATATCATCATTACAGCGGAATTATCCACGTACATTCCACGTACAGCGACGGCCAGCGCAGCGTACCGGAAATAATGGCCATCGCCAACGAACTGGATATCGATTTTCTGCTATTAAGCGATCATAACACATTGCGGCCCAAATTTGACGGGTTGGAAGGCTGGTATGACCGTGTTTTGCTGGGCATCGGCTGCGAACTGAATGACCATCTTGACCAAAACCACTATTTGGCGTTCGATATTGATGAAGAAATCGATCCCGAAATTCCTCCGGAAGAGTACGTGCAAAAAGTACGCGATCTGGGCGGTTTGGGTATTATTGCCCATCCCAATGAGAACCGGGATAACATCGCCAAATACCCGCCGTATCCCTGGACAAAATGGAATACCGACGCTTTTGACGGCATTGAGATATGGAACCAGATGTCCGAATGGATGGAAGGGTTGACCCACACCAATAAGTTTTGGCGTGTGCTGCATCCCCGTCGTTCCATTGTAGCCCCGAAAACAGAAACCCTGGAAATCTGGGACGCATTGAATCAAAAGCGAAAGGTTGTAGGCGTTGGCGGAGTGGATGCCCACGGACATCTGCATAGATTGATGGGTATCATCACCATACGGGTGTTTCGATACAAAATATCTTTCCGCACCATCCGTACCCATATTTTATGCAAAGAGAAGTTAGGTAAAGAAAACGTCCGAGCCGATTTGCGCATTGTTTACAAAGCTATACGGGAAGCGAATTGTTTTATTTCTCATCAATTGTTGGGCGATGCGTCTGATTTTATGTTTTTAGCGGAAAACGAGCACGGCAGCGCGATTATCGGCGACTCGCTTCCCTGGACAAAAAATACCGTTTTGCGCGTGCATAATCCCACAGCGGCAAAAACCGTTCTCATCGGCAATGGTAAAGTGGTGGATTACCGGAACGGTCAACAGCTTGAATTTCCGGTTACTGAGCCGGGTGTGTATCGCGTGGAAACACATATAAAAAATCGCCCCTGGATTTTGTCCAATCATATCCGGCTGCAATGAAGTTAAAGAGTATTATCATCCGTATGAAACGCTTCATCGGTCATTTTAATTGTCTTTGAAAATCAATATGAAGAATCATAAATACCTTGCTGTTTTGGATTACTTTTTTGTTCTGCGGCCGATGCTTTTTTTTCCGGGTTGGGCAACGCTTTTGGCCGGTTATTTTGTGGCGCGTCACCGGGGAAGTATCGCCTTAAATGGTTTGATCGGCTCGGCTCCGCCGGAAACGGCCTGGTTGCTGATCGCTTTTGCCGCTGCCATGGGCGCTTCTTTTTTATTGAATCAGATAACGGACGTCGAAAGCGACCGGATCAACAATAAACTGTTTATCATTGCCGAAGGATACCTCACCCGATTTTCCGCCTTGACAGAATCGGCTGTTTTGATAGGCATCGCTCTGTTTATTTCCTTTGCATTTTCGGCCGGTACCGGCGCGCTTATTTTAATTTTTATCGTCCTTACCGGCTGGTTTTATAATTTTGCGCCCTTCCGCTTTAAGGATCGCCCCTGGTGGAGCCTTTTGGCTAACAGCCTGATGGGATGGCTGGCCTTTGCCATCGGCTGGACGGCGGTTGTTCCTTTCGGCCCGAGACTTTTGGTCGATTCTTTGCCCTATCTGTTATTAAATACGGCGCTCTATTTATATACCACTCTGCCGGACAGGGAAGGCGACGCCGAAACATCCAAAAAAACGCTGGCCGTTATGTACGGAACCGATAAACTGATTATGGCGGCTTTTGCCATGTTTAGCGCGGGGCTTATCATTGCTT
>DRQG01000006.1 GCA_011369465.1 Caldithrix abyssi | reverse complement strand
CGATAGCTTCCTTATAATCGGCGCTTGTATTGGGATCTCCTTTACCATCAATCATTAAAAAATTCATTTTCGGAACTTGAACCTCTATAAATTCTTTTGGAGAAGAAAAATATAAATGTTTCAGCTCTTTTTTTAAATCAATCTTGGTCATTTTTTTCCTCCAAATTCTGAATAAAACTTTCAATTAACTTTTTCTCTGCTTCAATCATGGTGATACTGTAAGTAAACATAAAATCCACGAACAAAGGGTGTGGGCTTTGCTCTTCACGGCGACTACGCAAATATTGCAACCGTTCCGATAATCCATCACAATATTTTGTAAGAGCGTTAATAGCATTTGTTTTTTTAATACTAGATAAATTTGCCAATCCTAAAAGAATAGGAGGGTAACAACGGTGTGGAGTGGACAAAACTTCAAGTGTCTTTTTCTTGCATGTCTCTTTGCCAAAAGAAGTTATATAATATACTTTTCGTGCCGGACCGCGTCCCGGCTGCTGTTCGGTTTGGCTAATTATAAGACCTTCCTTCTCTAATTTATTTAACAAATAATAAATTGAAGAGAAACCGATTTCAGTCCAGTCACGCATCCCACGTTCAATAATAATTTTCTCGATATCATACCCATGCCGGGGGAGTTCTGATACCAAGCTTAAAATTGCAAATTCAGCGTTTGTCATCGAAAAAATCCTATTAGTTTATTACTCTAAAATTAGAATATAATACTTTTAGAGTAAAAGGACAAATATTATTTAAAATGAAAAAATATGCTGAGAAATTGAATATAAAGATATGTTTATTAACTGTCTTGTGAAAAAATGTAAATACTGGCGCCGCTATCGGCTTTTTTGAATGGAGCAGAATTGTAATCCCCGTAGTGGGCCTTCAAAATGAATCCATTTTCCTGATGCAGCCGAATACATTCTTCAGAGGGTAAGGGATACAAAGGCTGTGTGGACTGTAAAACAGATTTATCATTTTTATCCTTTATTTCGATTTTAAACAGTAATTTTTTTTCTGAAAAATGTACATATTGACGATGTAGAGATAAACCCGTTTCATCGTTTGTTATTATGGGAAAAGTGTTACCGCCCTGCGCTATGATCCTATCCCAGTTGACTACCTGAAATATCCATAAACCATCGGGTTTGAGCAGATGTCGGAGCTTGGCTAAAAAGAAATTAAAATCATCTCTACTGAGATGGCTCATTGAGTTCCCGATGGAAAAAACCAGATCAAACTGTGGATTAAGCGCTTCTATTTGCTGAGCAGACAGCAGATAAAATACAGCAGAAGTCGTTTTCTTTTTAGCGATTTCAATCATACCGGTGTCCGGATCGATACCAACCGCTGTGTAACCCTCGTCAGCAAAGCGCGCGCAATAATGCCCGGTACCACATCCGATATCCAGTACGGAAGTTTGTCCGGATGTAAGAAACGATTTCAAAAAACGATATACATTCTCCTTGAGAGGGAAAAACAGATCATAAATTTGTGAAAATTCAGTGTATGCACTCATTGATCACTCATTTCTTTGGGGGGATCAAATCCATCGCTCGTTCGGTGAGCGCCGTAATGGTTAAGGATGGATTGACGCCCGGATTGGCGGATACGGCCGAACCGTCGCAAATATACATATTTTTGTAACCGAAAACGCGATGGCTTTTATCGATAACTCCTTCAACTGCGGTTTGCCCTATAGCGCAGCCGCCCAAAATATGAGCTGTGGTGGGAATGCCGCCCAGCGTTTCAGTAATCAGAGTAACCGGTTTTCCGTTGACTATTTTGGCATATTGTTTAGCCAGTTGTTGCGCTTCGGGAATGAAGGCGGTGGGGTTCTTGCCCTGTTCGATAGAAGTTCCCATTCCGAAAAGCCCGCGCCCGAAACGCAGCGTGGTATCGATGGTCTGCATAAACAGCAATATCTGTGTACGCCGGGCAAAATCCCGGACAAATAAAACTTTCAGATTTTGAAGCGGATGCCGTATCCAATCCCCAACCATCTTGCCGAGGCGAACCGCAACGTTTCTGCCGCTTACCATCGGGGCCAGCAGCAAACGCCAAAACCCCGAACCGGAGGCATAGCGCACCGGTTCCAGATGGCTGTGTTCATCGGTATGCAGGATGGTGCCAATAGCTACGCCGTCGGAAAAGGATTTACTTTTATCAAAACAGGTTATACCGATCAAACTTTCCGAGTTGGTGCGAACAAAGGCGCCCACTTTATCGGACAAAGCCGGAAGGGAATGCCGTTTTAATTTCAACAATAGTTTTACCGTGCCCAAAACGCCTCCGGAAAAGACAATACCGCGGGTTGTAAAAGAACCCTTTCGCCCAAAATACGAAGTAGAACGCTTCCATTTAACCCGATAGCCGTCCGACCCGTCTTCGCTTAAAGGCTGAACGTCATACACTTCGGACTCAGCCTGAACCTGAGCTCCTTTTTTACGGGCGAAGTAGAGATAATTTTTATCCAATGTGTTCTTGGCGTTATAGCGACAGCCGGTCATACATCCGCCGCAGAAACGGCATCCGCTGCGGGGCGGTCCCTCGCCTCCATAATAAGGATCGGGTACCTCTTTTTCCGGTTCGCCAAAAAAGACGGCTACATCGGCCACTTCAAAATGATCGGTACGGCCAATCTGACCGGCCAGTTCTTTGAGCGCCAAATCGCCGGTTTCCAATCGCGGATTGGGCGAGGCTTTCAGCATATCCAGCGCTTTTTTGTAATAGGGTCGCAGTTCGTTTTTCCAATCCGCCAGATGCGCCCAGCTTTTGGATTGGAAAAATTCGTCTTTGGGAACAGGCAAGGTGTTGGCATAAACCAGCGACCCGCCGCCAACGCCCACACCGGAGAGAATGGTTACATGCCGGAAGAAGCTCAGTTTGAAAAAGCCGAAAAAGCGCAGCAGCGGTATCCACATCCAGCGTTTCAAATTCCAGTTGGTGCGCGGGAAATCGTCGGTTTTTAGTTCTTTGCCTTTTTCCAGCACCAGCACGCGGTAGCCTTTTTGGCTCAATCGTAAAGCGCTAACCGATCCGCCAAACCCGCTGCCGATGATGATAAAATCAAAGTCGAAATTTCTTTTTGCATTCATAGCAATAAGTCCAAAGAAAGAATTATTGAATTGTTGAATTGATGAATTATTGGATGGATGAAAAAAGAACGTGGTGGAGTATTGAAGTGATGGAGTAGTGGAAAGAAATCCTGCGCTTACGGCAGTACTCCATTACTCCAATACTCCATTAATCCATAACTCCTCCATCCCAACAATTCATCCATTCACCAATTCTTTTTTTCCTTCGATTCCATTTATTTTTTATTGACCAATAATTCGAGAAGCGGCGACAGGGTTTTATTCCAAATAGCATAGCCCTTGTCATTCATGTGCAAACCGTCTTCGATGAAAATGTTTTCTTCAGGTTTCCCTTTTTTGTTGAGCATCGGCGTTGCCGTGTCGCAATACATCAAAAAAGGCTGTTGTTTGCAATATTTTTTAATCAGCTTATTGGCTTTGTTCATTTCCGGCCAAAGCTGCCAGCGGGCTAAACTTGGTTTGATGGGCAGAAAAACAATCTTTGTCACCGGCAGCTTTTTATGCACCTTTTCCACGAACACGCGGAAGTCGTTTAACACCCTTTCGGCACTTTTTTTGTCGGCGATGTCATTATCGCCGCAGTAAAATACGATGACCGCCGGTTGGTATTTAAGCGTGGTTTCATTGATATAATAAAGTACATCGGAAATTTCCGCCCCGCCGAATCCGCGGTTAATCACCTTTAAGCGGGGAAACGCTTCCCGGGTGGGCCAGAGACGGATGCTGGAACTGCCCACAAACAACACCGCTTGCTGCGGATAACTGTTCTTTTTATCCCATTGGACAAAGGCATTGATTTGCTTTTTAAACCTTTGGGGATCGGGATTGGGGGTTGATCCTTTTTGGGGAAACAGGAATGCGGTAAAAACAAATACAGATAGAAGAGTGAATTTCAACGATCTACTTTTCATGCAACCGTTCCTTCCGTTAAGAATCTTCATCGTTTGAACATGCGTGGTAATATTTTTATCATAGGTCCTAGCCCTTTCAACCGCCGGACTAAACCCTTTCCATAGAAAAATTGTATGGTACCGCGCAGGCCATCGTACACATTTTTACCGTAAGGCTGCCACCACAGGTCACGTTTTACGCCGGGAAGGATGTCGTTTATAATATACTGCGGTTGAGTCATTTCCTCAAAACCCAGCGGGCCGTGGCTGTGACCGATACCGGATTGTTTAAAGCCGTGCCAGGAGGTTTCCGGCATACCGTGGTTCATTAAATGGTCGTTAATGCAGACCGAGCCGGCCTGTATTCTACGGGCAATACGTTCGGCCTTTTTGCGGTTTTTTGACCAGACCGAGCCGCTCAACCCCAGATAGGAATCATTGGCCAGAGCAACAGCCTCTTCTTCATCGGAAAAAGGCATCACGCCGATTACCGGTCCGAAGGTTTCGTGCTTCATCACCTCCATCCGGTGTGTTACATTGGTGAGTATCATAGCCGGTAGCAGGTTCTTAGCCGTATTATTATCCGGCAGTTTGGATTGCGCGTAAATAACCGCCCCGTTTTGCACCGCCTCGTCCACATGCATTTTTATGGATTTTACCTGCTTTTCACTTATTATCGGTCCCATATCTTTTTCAAAATCGCTATCGTAGCCGATACGCAGTTGTTCCACCTTTTCTTTCAGAAGGGAAAGGAATTCATCGTAAACATTTTTATGCACATAGATGCGTTCCACACCGCCGCAGGATTGCCCGGCATTGGAAAAGCCCGCCCATACGGCGCCGTTAGCCGCGCGTTCCAGGTCGGCGTCTTCGCAAACGATCATGGCGTCGTTTCCGCCCAGTTCCAGATTAATCGGTGTAAGGGTTTCCGCAGCTTTGGCCATCAATATTTTACCCACTGCAACGGAACCGATAAAAAACAGTTTATCGATGCCGTTTTCCAGAAAGGCGTGTCCGGCCACGCGACCCGGCAAATTTATAAAATGGAACAAACCCTCGGGAAGTTCGGCGGCTTCCACAGCCTCTTTAAGAGCCAGACCCACCTGCAATGTTTCCGTGGCCGTTTTTAAAATAACCGCGTTCCCGGCCAGCAGGCCTTGAATAATATCATGAAAAGGAATGCCGAAAGGATAGTTCCAGGGGGAAATGATGCCGATGACCCCATAAGGCACGCGAATTAATTTGGCGCGTTTGTTGATCAACGGTAAAACACCGATCCCGGCTTTTTTATCTTTAAAGAATTTTTTGGCGCGGCGGCAATAGTAGGAAACAGCCAGAACCCCGGCGAACACTTCCGTGGCCAGGGCGTCCAAACGCACTTTGGCGGTATCGCGGGCAATCGTTTCGGCCAGGCGGTCCATATTATCCACCAGATAATCGCGAATGCGGATAATCTTCCGGGCTCTTTGAGCGGGAGACATGTCCTGCCATATTTTTTGCGCTTCCCGGGCGCGGGCAATGGCCTGTTTTAAATCATCCACCGTATCCAGCGGCACCTCACCGATTTTCTCTCCCGTAGCAGGGTTGATGCAAATGCTTACATTTTCCGGCATGGGTCTTTCCTCTGTCAGGTTTCTTTATAGTTATTTATTGAAAATTTTGGAAAGAGTCAAACGGAAATAGAGGATTGGGAAAAATTTAGTTGTTGAGTTATTAAATTAGCTTTCGGCTATCAGCTATCGGCTATCGGCTATCGGCTTTCAGCTTTTGGCTATTGGCTATAGGCTGTAAGTTTTCAGTCGTCCCCGCCACGGCGGGTTCTTCGCTTCGCTACGAAAGTTATTAGTTCTTAAATCTTAAATCGC
>DRQG01000005.1 GCA_011369465.1 Caldithrix abyssi | reverse complement strand
GTAGGAAACTGGAAATTTGGAAATTAGGAACTTTCGTAGCGAAGCGAAGAACCCGCCGTGGCGGGGGGAACTGGATACTGGAAACTGGAAATTTGGAACTGGGAAAAGACATAAATTAAGAATTATGAATGAAAAATTAAGAATAAAAGCCGACAGATGACCCTTCGACAGGCTCAGGGAACGGAGGCTGAGCATTTCGGCAGGCTCAATACAATGCTTGTCGAAGCCGGTACGCGTCTCCTTTGACTACGCTCAGGGCAGGCACCTTCGACCGGACTCACCCTTCGACCCCGACCAGTCGGGACAGGCTAGGCTCAGGGCTCGATCCCGACACGTCGGGGCAGGCAGCCACTAGCGGATGGATAGGAACTTCGAATGTCGATCAACGATTGAAGATTTAAGAACTGAAAACTAATTGCCAATAGCCAACAGCCAACAGCCAAAGGCCGATAGCCAAAAGCCAGGAACTTTGAACACTGATTAACGAATGACGATATACGAACCGAAAACGTCAATAATTCAATAACTTAATAACTGAGAACTAATAACTGAAAATTGATAGCTTATAGCCAAAAGCCGACCCTTCGACTGCGCTCAGGGCAGGCAGCTGACAGCTATTTCCCCAAATCCTTCACCAGGCCGGCATATTTTTTTTCCACCTTAAAGCCAAAGCGGTAAAAATATTCCGGACGGAAAAATCCCGTGGTTACATAACGAACTCGTGCGTCGCGCAGCCGGTTAAAAAATTCGTGCATTAGCCCCTCACTGATGCCTTTGCGGCGGAAATGCCGGGAAACCACAATTTTTTCCATATATACGGTTTCATTATCAATATATGTGTAAAATAACCCCCCAATTATATGTTCCCGTTCCGAAACAGCCACCATAAAGCGATGTTCCGGACGAAAGCTGACCGGTAAATCCGCTTCCAGAAAAAGCTTATGCAAGCGGGAAATTTCTTTGGGCGAAATCGGCTTGCGTACCAGGTATGGGATGCCATCGTAATCTTCCAGACGAACCACCACATCGGCGATGGCCGCACCGTCGCTGTGGCTGCTTACTAAAACAGCGGAGTCGGTGGGTTTTAAATGGGGATAACTGAGCCTGCTCAGGAAAAATTTTTCTTTTTCGCTTAAGTCAATTGTTTTTTGTAATTGCGAAATTAAGGCCAGTGTATCTTCGTGGGAGAGTTGTTGTTTGCGTTGTTTCTGGCTTACCTCCAGCAAAGCCCGGTAAAATTCCGGCGAAGAATCTTTAAAAACCGTTTCCATGTAAAAACGGGTTCGTGTTTCCGGATGTTTCTTTTCCAATTCATGCAATTGATAGGTATCGTAAAGTTCGTTTAGAGTACGCGCCTGTGCTGACAAGGATGCCTCTTTGTTGATATTAAACCAGCGGTGAAAGCGTTGAATGGCAAAATACAGTTTTTTCGGGACAAAGCCGAATTCCTGAGTGGTCTCTATAAAAATTTCCAGATGTTTTCGCATCTTTACTATCACTTCGTCGTTTTCTTTTTTAAGTTCTTGTAAAACTTTTTTAAGTAGCCGTATCCCATCCTCTTCGCCTTCCGAATCCAGTATGCCGGCAAACATACTATTACAAAGCCCATCCCGTTTTAAAAACGGATAGATACGTTCTGTCTCTTCCACAAACTGACGATAAAAATCCAGCAGTAATGACGTTAGTCCCTTGGAAGGTACACGGCTGGCAATGGAAATAATACGCATTCCCGTTTGATAGTCGTGAGGTGCAATTACAATATTATCGATGCTTTTATCCTGTAATTCGAGCTTATACCCGGCACGTTTCCAAAAACTAACATGGGCGGATACGGCTGTCCAGACGAAGTAGGGCCACAAATGATAAATGCGCTGGCGAGCTTCTTCGGTATCGCGGCGTAATGAACGCTGTAATACTTTAGCCACCTTATCGCCGGGAATGTACTCTTCGGTCCAGATACCATATTCCCGCCAATAGCCGCCAAAATCCTCCAGCAAACGCAAACCTTTTGCCGGAGCGCCGGAATGAATAAGCCAGTTGATTTCATCCAGAATTTCCTGTGAGTGCGGCTTGCGGCTCAAATTAAGCGCAATATCGTAGGCCCCCTGGAAACGGGTTTGTACGGACAGGCGATACACGGTTTTATCTTCTTCATCATCAATAATACTTATCCACACACCGCCAAGCGGGATGTCGTACAAGCGCACCATATTCCCCCCAGAAAAGAGAAAAATCGCCTCACGAAGCAAGGATGTGTTGGATAACGCCTCCAGAATATGCTTACGATCCGCATCAGGAATTCGTTCATCGAAGATGACCACATCTTCCCAATGGTATTCCTGCCCGGTTTCCACATCTACAGATACCTGCTGGTTAGAGCCCAGCCAGGCCCGGAATCCATCCAATAATTTATGCCGTGCTTTCGAAGCCACCGCGGATAACCCACGATAGTCTTTGCGCAATTGATAGCGCACCAGTAGCTGCCGCACCCTTTTGTATTTGGTCGGATGATGCACTCCATAAGCGGCCAAAGCATCAAGTAAAGACGGAATACAGCTTTTTTGTAGATCGGTCTTTTTAGGCGTTGCCGAAAGAGCTTTTTTCAGGATGTGATGAATGCTGTTTAAAAATTCCTCGCCTCTATTGGAACGCCCAATGGATTCTATCAGATTTTCGTCCAAAAGATCGGGTGAATGATCCAGGTAAATAGAGAGGTATCTTTCAAATTGGGGATCATCGGCTACTTTGAGCACCAGCGCAAAAAGCGCCCGCCGTACCGAAAGTTTCTGATTGTAGCCCGGTTGTGTCAGGATTTCCAATACCAGATTCCGGTACGGAAAATTATCATCATTGAGGACTTTTTCCAGATAATTGACGCCGATCAGAGCTTCTTCTTCCCGAGGCGATTGCATAAAACAAATCGCCAGATTCAAGCCGAATAAAGAGTGTTCGCCGCCGGCAACCATTTTGTGTAACTCTTCCAGTTCGTTTTTCTTAACCCGTTCGGCTTTTACCACGCGATCAAAGCGGATTTTCTTATCCGGTTCGTCCACCCGGAACCATTGAAAAATGGCATTCCCGGCAAACCCCATCAGTTCCCTGTTACCAAGCCAATAGAAAGGATTGGCTAAGATAATCTGAAAATCGATATATGGTTTTTCATTCCGATAGTAGTAATTACCAATGCGAACAATGCCTTTTTCTTTAGGAGTCTCTTTAAGAATTAGTTTTTGCTCATATTTGGTGATGTACAATCCTCTGCGGTCAAAGATAAGATCATTGATCAGGCAACCTTTTTCACGCAGGAACCAATTGGGAATGCGCACTTCCATATTTCCGTAATAAAGAGAAATATGCGGTTTGGCATACATGGTTTCGATGATTTCAGCGAAATTTTGCTCGATAACTCGTCGTTTATAGGTGTTCTTTGGTGTTAATTCGCCTTTCTCGGCACTAAATGGCCGATCAATGATGCGGAAATCTACGATCCGTTCGAACGGCGCCAGGAATTTGTTCACGGTGACTACCAGCGAAGAAAAATAGTTTTGCCGTTCCTCTTCATTCATCTTTTTCAGCATGGGGCCGGCCTCGTAGGCAGGATAGATAAGCACCGTGTTAAAAGGCCGATGATCCCCAACCAGAAAAACCTGTTCCACATATTCGAAATCCCTAAACATATTTTCGATGCGTTGCGGAGCAATGGTTTCGCCTTTGATATTTTTATAAATCTCCTTTTTGCGATCGATAATTTCGTAATAACCGTTTTTGTCCTGCCGCATGATATCGCCGGTGGGCAACCAGCCATCCACAAATACAGACTTTGGATCCGGCAAACCGTAGTAGCCTAACATAACATAGGGACCGCGGATCATCATTTCCCCTTCTTCGGAAAGCTTTACTTCGATGCCGGGCAAAGGCCGTCCCAACGAATTTTCCACATACTGGCCGGGATAGGTCATGGTGATACCGCCGGTGGCTTCGGTCATACCGAAACCGGACATCAGCTCTATGCCGTAGCGTTGGAAAAACTTGAAAATATCGGGCTCCAGATAACCGGCAGCAGACAGCCCCCATTTCAATTTACCGCCGGTAGCCTTTTTCACCTCCCGTTTAATGGCTGCGTCTTCCGCCAGTTCGATATCAACCTTCGAAGCAATGTATTCGTATAATTGATACCATTTTTTGGGAATGCTGATAAAAATTGTGGGCTGTACCCGCTTCATATTGTCGATCATCGTCGCCAAAGCCGGGTTTTCCATAAAAGCGTATTCAGCCCCCCAGAATACCGCACCCATCAATTCCAGATAGCGACCAAAAGTATGGAACAATGGCAGATAGGCCAGATAGCGGTCTTTATCCGAGATTTTAGGCAATGCCAAAGCACGGCAGAAACGTTTGTAAACAATGTTCATATACGAAAACATAATACCCTTGGGCTCGCCGGTGGTGCCCGAAGTGTACATAATGGTTGCCAAATCGTCCATGTGTACATTTTGTTGTAACTGATGGAGTTTTTCTTCGGGAAAGTCGATGCCGGCATTCAGCATTTCATCCAGCGTAATGGCCCAATCTTCCACACTGCTGCCCCGTACCAAAACGGCTGTTTTTAAGTAGGGCAAGTCTTTCTTAATCTCTTTTATTTTGGCTAACTGTTTGTCGTTGTAAACCAGAACAATCCGCGCTTTGGTTTGATTAAGGATAAACTGAATTTGTTGGGGCACCGAATTGGCAGGCATCATTACATTAACCAGCCCGCTGGTTAAACAGGCCAAATCCGCTACGGCCATTTCCAGGCTGTTTTCCATTAAAAAGGCGATTTTAGACGGTTCCGGGCCGTTATCGAGAGCCAGGCGCGCCAAACCATAGGCATAGCGATCAACCAGTTCTTTTGCTTGCAGCCAGCTGTAATCGGTTTCCCCTGTAGCATACAGCACGCGGAAAAGTGTTTTTTGTCCATAGTCACGCACGCGTTGACGAAATAAAGTATTTACCGTGAAATTACTTTTCAGAATCAGATCATAAATCAGTTTTTCCCATTTGGGAGTGTCTTTAATCTTTAGCAGAAACACTGACTGGCGTAGTACATCCAGATAGTTATGAATCAATTTGGTGATAAGATCAGATTGATTACGGTTCTGATCACGGAGGTATATGCCGAAGTCATAAAATAATTGTGGTTTTAGGGTTTCCGCCACCCTTGAAGCAAACTGGGTACTCATTACCGTATCAAGTATTTCATTCCATTGTATCACTACCTCCGGAAAGGCGTTGAAAAGGTCCTCTTTGATTATATTTTTTAGCAAGGCGTTAAAAGACTGAAGAACCTCTTTCATTTCGTTGGCCGTTAGCGCTTCGCTGCCGGCCTTAATCTGCTCTTCCAAACGAATAATTTTTTGGGTAAACTGTTGAGGGGTCATACCATATAAACCTTTTTTGGACTTTTTATCAAAGTAGTGAAAAATGTTAATACTGTCAATCGGATCGCGGAAAGAGGACGAGGCTGCTAAGACTTAAAAAAGATATTAGAATTGTACCTGATTGAATTACTATGAAGAAAACGAAAGGGAAAAAACAAGGTTATAAAATCTTCTTGCGATTGCTGTACTTTTTGGTTAAAACTAATCTTGCGGGGTAAAAAAGGCGGTTACCCGATTTGGAGGATAACCGCCTGAGAATTTTTCTTATTTCAGTAAAAGCATACGTCGCGTTTTACTGTATTTGGAAGTAGTAAGTCTGTAAAAATAAATGCCGCTTGCCAGGTTAGAGGCGTCGAATTGAACCGTATAGCGCCCCGGAAGCTGCTCTTTGTTTACCAGAGTAGCAACCACTTGACCCAAAAGAGTATATATAACCAATTTGACCCTTGCTGTTTTCGTAATGTGATAGGTTATAGTTGTCACGGAATTAAAAGGATTGGGATAGTTTTGAGATAAACGCATTTCTACCGGCGCAGAGGCCGTTTCATCCCGGATCGGTAGAGGATCGTCCCAATCCAGCACATTGGCGAAGATACCAGAGCTGACTAACGATTTCCAGGCATTAATAATTCGGCCGTTTTTTAACACAACGACAGGGTCCTTGCCATCACGCGCATTGACTTTATAATTTTGACCTAATGCCTGCCCAGTGGAACTGAAACGTTGTTCGAATATATCATAATAACCCTGATGATAATTGCTCCATACTACGACAAAATTACCTGATTCATCCATAGCAACGTCAGGAGCATATAAGGAGTTTCCGCCCGTCTCATTAACCTGGAAATTGTCTCCTGATGCCGTACCGGCGTTGGAATATTGCTGGCCGTAAATATCTGATCCATCTACCCAAACTACAACAAAATTGCCCTGTTGGTCTGCCGCTACAGACGGTTCAGTCTGTTGCGCATAGCCGCTGTCGGCGTTAATTTTAAAATTGGCGCCTATGGGGTTACCATCCGGCGCATAGAGCTGGCCGTATAATTCCGACATGCCGTTACGGCCATCTACCCAAACCACAACAAAATTACCCGTGCTGTCTATGGCGATGGACGGGGTTCCCTGATAAGCATCACCGCTATCGGTATTGACCTTAAAATTATCGCCGGCGGGATTACCGTCCGAAAAATACCGCTGACCGTATATATCATATTGGGAGCCGTCTCGTTTGTCTTGCCATACTACGATAAAACGGCCCGAACTATTTATGGCCACAGCAGGCGCAGCCTGAACGCCGTCACCGCTGTCGGTATTGATCTTGAAATTACCGTTTACAGCCTCGCCTTCCGAGTTGTAGCGCTGACCGTATATATCAAAATTGCCATTACGTTCGTCCTCCCAAACCACAACAAAATTGCCCTGCCCATTTGCCGCCACGCAGGGTAAAAAATGACCCGCAACGGAGCTATCTTTATTGACTTTAAAATTATGCCCCAAAAACAATCCTTTATCCGTAAAACGCCGGCCATAAATATTATATTCGGAATTCAACACCTCCTGCCATACGACAACTATATTTCCCGAATCGTCCGCCGCTATGGATGGGAAAAAACGTGAAGCATCTCCAAGAGGCGAATGAACGCTGAATTCCTCTCCGACGGCCGAGCCGTCTGCTGCAAAGCGCCGACCATCAATAGCCGCAATTCCTTTCTGCCAGATTGCTACAAAATTGCCCAACCGATCTGCGTCAATTGCAGGGAAATTGCCGGATGATGAAGTGATCACGAAATTATTGCCGTCTGCGGTGCCATCGGAATTTAGACGCTGTCCATAAACAGCATTTCCACCATCGCGTTTATCCAGCCAGGCTACAACAAAATTGCCCGAACCGTCTGCCGCTACAACCGGTTCCGTCTGCTGAGTGTCAAGACTATCGTCTATAACCTTAAAACTACCGCCGGCAGGTTTGCCGCTTCGATCATAAAGCCGGGCATAAATGTCTTCACTCCAATTGCGATCATCCGACCAGACTACTATAAAACTGCCCGCCGTGTCGATTGCAATGGAAGGATGTTCCTGTAAGCTGGAAATGCTGTCGTTTTCGATTTTGAAATTGTCTCCCAAAGGCGACCCCAGAGATGAATATCGCTGGGCATATATTTGTCCCTCCGTCCATACAACAACGCTATTTCCCCACTCGTCAACTGCAACCGATGGTTCCTGGGCGGGATATCCGGAATCATCATTTACTTTAAACAGACCGCCTTCCGCTATCCCCTCTGAAGAATAACGTTGACCGTATATATCGGAAGAATTATAATATTGCCATTCACTCCAGACTACGATAAAAGCTCCCGAATCGGTCATTGCAACGGATGGTTGAAATTGAGGAAAATAGTTTTCTTCAGAATTTATTCTAAAATTACTTCCTAAAAATGTACCGTCGGCAAAAAAACGCTGACCGTAGATCTCATTTTTTCCGTTCCGATCATCTTCCCACACTACAATAAAATTTCCAGATCCATCCATCGCAATAGAGGGGTTGTATTGTCCGGAAGCGCGATTATCATCATTCACTTTAAATTCACTTTCCAGTGCTGTTCCTTCGGAGTCAAACCGCCGGCAGTATATATCCGATTCATCGTCTCTTCCATCCTCCCAAACCACAACAAAATTACCGGCGCTATCCACGGCTATGGCCGGCTGGCGATGGATATACCCTGAAAGGCCTTCTGCATTCTCATTCACCTGAAAATCATTTACTAAGGCCTGGATAAGCGTTTTCTCTTGAATACCAGAAGGGTCCATCGGTGACATTCTGTCTATTCTCAGAGCTCGTTCTCGTTGAGAAATGTCAGAATAACGAATGCGCGTTGTTTTGAAATCCGGGTGCTGCTTTGTCCGGCCCGATAATAAATGATTCCTTTGCCGGTCTTGCCCGAAACCGCCAGACACTAAAAGAACGATGCCCAGATAAATGAATATACATTTGAACATTGCATCCCCCTTTTATTGGTTCATTTATCACAAGTACAACTCAAAGTTCGAAAAGTTGATGGCAAATGCGATTTTAACCGTCCGAATAATTACAAACTTCAGCCGCAGGAACATCGATCGTATAAATGGGAATTGTCGTTTCGTCCAAAATAGAATTACAGGTCATCAGGTTGGTCACTGTATTATAATATCTGCTAATTCGGGAGTCAACATCTATATAAAATTGTTTTTTTGGTCTTCCGGAAAATCTATGGGTGAAATTCAAAAGTCAAATGGTAAATAAGAGTCCACTTTAATGTTGTGGATGTCATTCTGTTCCGCCCAGGCGGAATCGGAATCCCGATTTTGGTTGCATGGATGCTGAACCGATCCTGTCCTGGCGTCAGGCCAGGGCTCAGCATAACTGGTAGTTGAATGTGAAGGCGTGTCATTGGCGGCCCGCCGGGCAACCCACCCCAAGTCCTAAAAGCCACACAGCCAACACGCTACGCCCCTCCCTTCGCCGGAGGAAGAGGACGTTGGTAGGTTGTTGCCAGAGTCCGCCGGCATCCGTTTCCTGTTTCATTTCTGTGTCGGGAAGAGTGGTGTCATTCCGGCCTACGTGGTTGGAAAACTATTTTAAATTTTCCGGATAAGTATTTGAAAAATCTAGGCAATGTATAAAATAAAAAAAGGGAACGCACAGCGTTCCCCTTTTTTTTCGATCGCTTATTTTATTGTCCCGTTGTATCGGCCGGAGCCGGTTCGGGTTTCGGCTTCTCTTTAACCGTTATCGTCGTACTTGTACTGGCCTCTTCCTTACCATCGCTAACCTTCACGGTAAAGGTGTGGCTTCCGGTTTGGTCCTCACCCGGCGTCCAGTTGAAATCGCCCGAGCTGCTCAGGCTGGCTCCGGAAGGCAAACCAACGGCAGAAAAGGTTAGATCATCGCCGTCAGGATCGTCTCCGGAATAACTCAAAGAGACGGACTCGCCGGCAATAACTGTTTCGCTGCCGGGGCCGTTAATTGTCGGCGGACGATTCACATCTTCTACCGTGATAGTTACGCTGGCGGCAGCCTCGGCTTTACCATCGCTTACTTTAAAATGTACGGTGTACGTTCCGGCCTGATCGTATCCCGGCGTCCAGCTAAAACCGCCGTCTGCAGAACTAAACGAGGCGCCTTCGGGTAAATCGCTTGCTGAGTATTCCAATGTGTTATCCGAATCCTCATCGCTGCCTTCCACCGTGAAACGAAGTGTCTCATTCTCTTTAACAGACTGAGCCGGGATTTCTTTAATCTGCGGCGGATGATTTACATCTTCCACCTTAATCGTCGTACGTTGTTCGGCCGATAAATTGCCGCTATCGGTTACTTTAAATGTTATGGTGTATTCGCCGGCCTGCAGGAAAGTAGGCGTCCAACTGAAAGCGCCGCTGGAAGCATCCAGCACAGCGCCCTGCGGCAAATGATCTGCACTATAGGTCAGTTTTCCCTCATCTTCTTTATCGGGATCACTGGCCTGCAAGGTGATATTAACCGCTGCATTTTCCTGCGTCGTTACAGGAGCAACCGGTTGCAGTTGCGGCGGTCGGGTTACATGATTCACGGTAATGCTGAAGGGTTTTTCATCACTTAAACCTCCGGGATCCGCAGCGCTCACCTTGATACCGGAATATACACCGGACTGTTCGTAAGTGGGTTTCCAACGGATGGTATTGTTTGCAGGATCAAAAACGGCCCCTTCGGGGAGGCCGGTTACCGTAACGGTTACTTTGCCCTCATCTTCCTTATCCGGATCTTTTACATCCAGTTGTAACTGCCAGTCCTTGTTTTCATCAATCGTTTGATCGGCTATTTCGGCAATCTGCGGCGGACGGTTCACATGGTTTACGGTGATTTTGATCGGTTGTTGTACAGTAAATTCCTGGTCTGCCGCTTTCAGTGTAATCGTATATTCACCGGATTGCTCATACGTGGGCGTCCATTTAATAGTCAATGCCTGAGCATCAAATACCGCACCTTGCGGAAGGTTTTCGACAGTATAACTGATCTTGCCTTCATCCTCTTTGTCCGGATCCGTTGCCGGGACAATTTTTATTTCCAGCGGTTGATTTTCATTCACAATTTGCGCGGGCTGTTCGGGTAGTTCAGGCGTACGGTTTACATGTTCCACTGTAATGGTGACGTTTTTTTCATCC
>DRQG01000004.1 GCA_011369465.1 Caldithrix abyssi | reverse complement strand
CTGACTGACATCCGTGGGCGGTATCCAGCGGCCGAAGCATTTAGGCCAATCCGGACAGCCCAAACCGGCGCCGGAAACCCGTACCAGACCGCCGATAAAAATAAGAAGATAGGTGGAAACGAGCGCGGTAACGCTCCATTTTTTAAAGGCTTTCAATTTTTTGGTCCTTACCATAATGGATGGATTAATGATTGACCCGGCAAAATAAGGGTATTAGTACCCCCTGTATCATAACACTAATATCACGCTAATTTTATCATATATACGTGTTTTGCCAGATTTTTAACAACGATTATCAAGGGGGTTAATATTCCGCTTTCCTCACGGAAGACAGAATCATCATAAAAAAGAGAACGATGGCAACACCGCTGATCAGACTACCCCACAACCGATAATCCATTAACAGGGTTACATCGCCGAAAATACGTACCAGCAAAGAGAGATGAAGCAGAAAAAGAGGGATAAAATACACTTGTCTGTATAAAATTTTAACATGCAATAAAGCCGGAAAAATAATTGGCGCGTGCCCAAAGATCATCGAAAAAGCAAATCCGACAAATACCGTATGGATAATAGCGTCGTAATAGGGGCCTGCGGCAATACCGCCAAAATACATCCCCATTATACCGCTAAGTCCCAGCCAAAAATAACCGGCCAGCAGAGCCAGAGCCAGAAAGCGGGTAAGACCGGGCTTCTTAACAGACCGCCGGGCGATATCGTTGCGCAGCAGCCAAATACTGAGCGCCAAATTTGCCAGACCGGAAATGCGCATAGCCCAATCCAGATTGAACAAAGAGAATAAAAATCCGATTCCTAATAGAATTAACAATCCGTATAAAACAGTATATTGTTGTTTGGAAATATTCAGAAAACGGGTTAGTTCCAACCGTTCGCCCACAATGGTTATGATCAGAAATCCGGACCACCACAACACCACCTGAGGGATGCTGTAACCGCTCAGCCAGGCTAAGTTGCCCAAAAACCACACGGCAGCACCGATGGCCATTACCAAAGTCGCCGCATCAATATGTCGTTTGAGCATAAAGATAAAAACCAGCACCATAAAAAAACTGGACGCGGTGAGAAACAGTAAAGCCAGTGATTCTTTCCCGGGAAAAGCCAGATACAGAATGGCCGCCAGAGCGGAAAACAAGGGCGCCAAGAATCCCCATACCTTTTTGGCAGCCACAGCGCGTTCCATACCGATTACGGTACCTAAAAATCCGCCCACCATCAACGGGCCGTGCATCATTACCAAACCGTCATGCGGTACAGCCCACTGCCAGCCCATGCGCACCAGTCCCACCCAGATGCCGATTACCATCGAGATCATTCCGATAAACAGCAAAGGTACATAATAACGCGGAGAATTTTTTGTCATATATTTTTATCTTTATTTGTGTTGTAATGGTTTAATTTAGTGTAAAAGCCTCTTCGTAATAATAATCTTTACCATCTATTTGCCATTGGATTTTAACCCTCCAAAGGCCGGATGAAAAGCCTTTCAGGTTGAGAACCTGCTCTGCATTCTCCGTTAAATTAAGCGGAAACTTTCTATCCATTCGGGCGTCGGAAGGTCTGAATAAGTGGATTTGCCCTTCTACCCGGTTGCTTCGCGCCACCTCAGGGAAATACAAATGTAATTGATTCCCCGCTTCCACCTTCCAGCGTAATGGTTGAGACAGAGCTTCGGTTCGTTTTTTTTGCTCAATTCTGTCCTGGTATTGCAAACCTTTCTGATAATAATCTTCTTCCACCAAATCAAAACGCAGACTGGTAGAATAAAAGAGAAAACCAATCAAGCCGCCTGCAAACAGCACCAGAAAAACCGTTATACCGATCGGCCAGGCCATATTTTTATTCATATCTTACTTCTTTTGAAATGGGTTGGGTCCTATGAAAGATGTTTTCACACTTTCCAATAATTCATTGCCGGAATAAACTTTAATATGAAGGGGAATATTCCTGGCAGATAATTTTCCCTTGGGAATTTTTATAAAAAAGGCTGATTCAGCCGCTGTACTGGCCTTTACATGCAAACCACCTCCAACCATTTCGATATCCCCTTCGATGGAATCAAGTTGGAGTGTTATATCCATTGGTTTATAGGTTTTATTAACCACCGTTATGTTATACAGATTCGAAATCCGGCCATCCGGCAATTCCTGATACAGCACCCCGGGTGTACGCAATATGGTGGTTTCAACCGGAGACCGCGTCAGGAGCATAATGGTTAATATAGTTACAATGATTGCCAAAACAGCCGTATATCCCATCATCCGCGGTGTAAAGCGTAATTTCTCACCGTTTTCAATTCCTTTATATGAATCGTAGCGGATCAGTCCGCGCGGCTTTTTCACTTTGTCCATTACCGCATTGCAAGCGTCAATACAGGCGGTACAATTCACACATTCCAGCTGGGTACCGTTGCGAATATCGATACCGGTAGGACACACTTCCACGCACTGGTTACAATCGATACAATCACCGTATTTTTCCTCTTCGTTTTTGCGTCGCTTACCGCGAGGTTCGCCCCGTTTAAAATCATACATAACAACGATAGATTTGGAATCGAGCAACACACCCTGCAAACGGCCATAAGGACAAACCAGAGTACAGATTTGTTCACGAAAAAATGCATAAACCCAATAAAACACGCCGCTAAAAATGAGCATCGCAGTGAGTCCGGCCAGATGCTGGGACGGCGGATCCGTGATGATTTTAAACAAGGCATCTTTTCCGATGATGTAGGCTAAAAAAGTGTTCCCTATGATAAATGCTATAGCAAAAAAGATGGCGTGTTTGGCCCCTTTTTTAAAGAATTTCTCTGCCGTCCAGGGCGCCTGATTCAGTTTGCGCTGTTGGTGGGCATCACCCTCTATCCAATATTCTATTTTACGAAATACCATCTCCATAAAAATGGTTTGCGGGCAGGCCCAGCCGCACCAGACACGTCCGAAAACCACCGTAAACAGAACTATGAATACAATAAGAGCAATGGTTCCCAAAACAAACAAATGAATATCCTGCGGCCAGAAACGCACACCAAAAAAGACAAAATTGCGGTTAAGAATATCCAACAGCAGCAGCGGCCGGCCATTGATGGTAATAAACGGACCGGCAAACAGAATGGCTAATAATATAATGGCAACAACAGATCTGGCACGGTGCAGGTTTCCGGACGGCTTTTTGGGATAAATCCAAACCCGTTTTCCTTCTTTATCCACTGTGGAAATTTTATCTCGAAAGCTTTCCGTATCCTTAGGTATATCTGCCATTTTTCGGGCTCCCAAATAAAGTTGTATAAAATAAAATTCTCTGACCCTTAACTGTCATCGGATCAGAGAATTCTAAATTAAATAATATAGATGCAAATCAGCTATATTAGTTACAAACCGGTCGTTTTACAACGGATATTCTGCTTTTTCTCCCTGAGGCGCTTTTGCATTGGGAGGATTAGTTCCGTGTAAAGTCAAAATATAGCTGGCCACCTGTTTAATCTGATCTTCCGTCAGGATACCTTTCCATGTGATCATGCCTTTGGCCGGAACACCGTTGGTAATTACTTTTACCACATTGCCCATCCCGGCGCCGTGTATCCAATAATCGTCGGTCAGATTAGGGCCGATACCACCCTCACCCAATTTGCCATGGCAACTGGCGCAGTTTGTAATAAAAATATTTTTTCCTGCCGCCAGGCTGGCCTCATCCGTTAACGGTTCGATATTTGCGACAGGCTCGGCCGTTGCTTCTGCTTTGGGTTGAGCAGCCGGAGCTTTGGCTAAAGCCGCGCCGCCGGCCGTTAGCTGTTCCCACAGTTCGGGAAAGGTTTCTTTTAATTTTTCCCGTGTGGCTTCATCCGAACGACGCATGGCTTCCATAACCAGCTCATTTCCTGAAATTTCCGGGCCAATGTACTTTTTCATCTGTTCCAGTACTTTGGGTGTAATTTCTCCTTTTGGGCTGTAATAAGGAGATCTGTACGCATCAAAAATACCTCCGCCTGCGGCAGAGCCCTCGGCCACATAGTTAGGATTCATTTCCATCATGTATTCCTCGGCGGAGGAAGGACCAATTCCAAGAAAATGGTAATAGAACATATAAACGACTGCGAAGGCGATGGTGATATAAAACAACCATAACCACCATGGCGGAAGATCATTATCCAATTCCTGAATACCGTCATAATTATGATCCAACAATACATCTTTTTTCTTTTTAGCCATTGTTATTCTCTCCATTTGTTGAATATGATTCTGAAGAATCTAATGGGAGTTGTTCCATTTTATGGATATATGTTTTTTTGGCTCGAATTGTCCAAACTACAATACCCATAAAAAATACAAAGAAGAATACCAGAGCAAAAGTCTGGTAATGTCCAACTCCCGGTATGGTTTCGAATAATTCACTTATCATAATAAATTACCTCAGGTTACAAGCAGTATAGCACTGGCTTTACCACTTGTTAATTATTTTTTTCTCCCTTAATGTCTGTCCCCAAACGCTGGAGATACGCGATTAAGGCAACAATTTCCTTATTCCATTCCGTTTCAATCCCGGATTCTTTCAGGCTGGCAACAATCTTTTCTGCCTGTTCGCGCAAATCATCGATGGCAATTTCGTCATAACCCTCCGGGTATGGCACACCAAGCGTCTGCATTACACGTATCTTTTTAGCCGTTGTCGAAAGGTCCAAATCATCGCTTATCAACCAGGGATATGGCGGCATAATGGAACCCGGCGACATCGATTCGGGCGCCTGCATATGGTTGTAATGCCAGGCATCCGGATATTTTCCGCCAACACGATGTAAATCCGGCCCGGTTCGTTTTGACCCCCATTGGAAAGGATGATCATAAACATATTCACCCGCCTTGGAGTATTCTCCATACCGTTCGGTTTCCGAGCGGAACGGTCTTACCTGCTGTGAATGACACACATAACACCCTTCACGAACGTAAATATCCCGTCCTTCCAGTTCCAGGGGGGTATATGGTTTTACGCTGGCAATTGTCGGTACATTGGATTTAACCAGATACATGGGAATAATTTCCACCATACCGCCAATAAGGATGGCAATGGTCGTCCAAACGAAGAATTGTACCGGGCGTCTTTCCAGCCAGCGATGGCCATAGTTTCCCGGTTCTTCTTTGTAATCGGCGGGTAATGGTTCAAGGGCCGGTGCCTCTGCTTTTTCTTCGGGTTCCAAAGCACCTACCGTTATGGTTTTACGCAGATTGTAAACCATTATGATAGCACCGGTAAAATACATCAAACCGCCAATCGATCGTATAATGTACATCGGAATAAGCTGCAATACCGTTTCCAGAAAAATCGGGTATTTCAGAAAGCCGTCCGGAGTGAATTCTTTCCACATCAAACCCTGGGTAATACCGGTCCAATACATGGGAATCGCATAAAAGATCATTCCCAGAGTAGCCAGCCAAAAATGCCAGTTCGCTAACTTAACCGAATACAATTTTGTATTGTAAATTCGGGGCATAAGCCAGTATAAAATACCAAAGGTTAACAAACCGTTCCACCCTAAAGCTCCTATATGCACATGCGCGATGGTCCAATCGGTAAAATGAGACAGCGCATTGATACTTTTGATCGATAACATAGGGCCTTCGAATGTAGCCATACCGTAGGCGGTTACGGCTACAACCATAAATTTTAGAATCGGGTCTTCGCGAACCCGGTCCCAGGCACCACGTAAGGTAAGCAAACCGTTGAGCATACCGCCCCATGAGGGTGCGATCAACATGATCGAAAAGGTTGTACCCAAAGACTGCGCCCAATCCGGCAAGGAAGAATACAACAAATGATGCGGGCCGGCCCAGATGTAAATGAAAATAAGCGCCCAAAAGTGAACGATCGACAACCGGTAGGAATACACCGGACGATTCGCCGCTTTGGGCAGGAAGTAATACATCAGTCCCAGATACGGTGTTGTAAGAAAGAAAGCTACCGCATTATGACCATACCACCATTGCACCAGGGCATCCTGCACACCGGCATAAACCGGATAACTTTTGAGCAAACTGACCGGTATCTCAATAGAATTTACAATGTGCAAAACAGCTACTGTAAAAAAGGTGGCTATATAAAACCAGATAGCCACATACATGTAGCGTTCACGCCGCTTAATAATCGTTCCGATCATATTGATGCCGAAGATAACCCAGACAATAGCAATTAAAATATCAATCGGCCATTCCAGTTCGGCGTATTCTTTGCTTACCGTTATACCAAGTACCAAAGTGACCGCTGCTAAAAGAATAATCAACTGCCAACCCCAAAAATGAAGTTTGGAAAGCAGATCGCTATACATCCGCGTTTTTAACAGCCGTTGTAAAGAATAATACACACCCATAAAAATACCGTTTCCTACAAACGCAAAAATGGCCGCATTGGTGTGTAAGGGACGCAAACGACTAAACGTCATATACGGAATACCAAGGTTTAAGGCCGGCCAGTACAACTGGATGGCAATGGTCAGACCAACAAGGAAAGCCACCACACCCCACAAAACCGTAGCCAGTGCAAAATCACGAACGATTTTGTTGTCGTAGTAGAAAGTCTCAACTCTTCCCATACATTAACTCCCTTTTGTTGATTTGTAACTTTTGTTATTTGAAGCACCCTCTTCTTTATCTTTTTTTTCATCCAACAGCATACGAATGGACGGCGTATATTTATCATCGAACTGACCGCTTTTAATCGCCCATATAAAGGCGACCAAAAATCCGATGGCCACAAATAAACTGGCCGAAATTAAAATAACAATAACACTCAAGGTTTTGTCCTTATCTTCAATTGAAAATCGATAACGAAATATTATCCGGTCTAAATAAAAAGAATAATTCCATTAACCGAAATTCAATTGTAATCTCATTTTCTTTGCCAGCAGAGTCGTACTGCCGGTGGTAAATAAAATAACCGAAATTGAGCTGACCGGCATAAGTACGGCGGCGATTAACGGCGATAGCGTCCCCTGTACCGCAAAAGACAGGCCAAGCAGATTATAGATAAATGATATCACAAAGCTGATTATAATAATGCGAACACTTTTACCGGAGAATCTCAAAAAATCAGATAGCCTGTCCAATTTCGAGGAATCAATTATCGCATCGCTGGCGGGCGAAAATGTATTAATATCTTCCGCCACAGAAATACCCACATCGCTTTGATTTAAGGCTCCCGCATCGTTCAGACCATCGCCAATCATCAGCACACGTTCACCTTCTTTTTGCAGCGCTTTTACATAGGCCAGCTTATCATGCGGTGACTGATTAAATAAAAGCCTGGCATCGTTGCCAAAAAAATGTTTCAGATTTTCTCTTTCACTTTCGTTATCACCGGTCAACAGACTGATACGGTAGTTTGTATTTAACCGATCCAATGTATTTTTCAAGCCGCTCCTATATACGTTAGCCAGGCGAAAATACCCTCTATAATTTCCGTCGATAGCCAAATGGGCAAATGTGGCGCCGCTAAACTCCGTCTTTTCTTTTTTCCCCGTCGTAAAAAGATAGCTACCCAACCTAACCTGCTTTCCCTTAATGGAAGCTTCGATTCCCATACCCGGAATTTCTCTGAACTGCTCAACTTCGAGCAGTGGCTGCTCCCGCAGAGATGCGGCAATTTGCCGGCTAACCGGATGCATGGATTGATAGGCCAGAGAATAGGTCAATTGTTTCTCTTCATTCTCAAGTAATTTCATCCCCCGGTGCGCCGGAATAAATTCCACTCTGGACTCTTTCGAATGGGTAATTGTTCCTGTTTTATCAAAAACAATCGTTGTAATTTTTGCCAGGGATTCTATAACAGATGTGCTCTTCAGATAAAATTTATTCCACCCGAATATACGCATTGTATTACCCAAAGTAAACGGAGTGGATAGAGCCAATGCACAGGGACAGGCGACGATGAGAACCGCCGTAAAAGCATTTAAGGCCAGACTCACATCCGTAGTAATCCAAAAGGCCCCGGATAACCCGGCTATGCTGAGCACGATAATCGTAAAGTACTTGCTTATACGGTTGGCCAGCGTAGTGACGCGGCTACTTTGATCTTTAGTGAACGATTCATCGTTCCACAATTCGGTTAAGTAGCTTTGATTGACATCTTTAATTACATCCAATTCAATGGTACCGCCTATCTGACGACCGCCGGCGTAAACCAAATCGCCGGAAACTTTCTCAACCGGTGCGGATTCTCCCGTTACAAAACTG
This sequence comes from Caldithrix abyssi, assembly GCA_011369465.1. Lineage (GTDB taxonomy): Bacteria > Calditrichota > Calditrichia > Calditrichales > Calditrichaceae > DRQG01. Next base: position 59,756 of record DRQG01000004.1, on the reverse strand, counting down.
TAATCGATATAAGCCTGACCGCGTATCAGGATAGAATCGGCGGGGATCAGCTCCTGATTGCGTATAATGATCCGGTTGCCGACTTCCAGTTTTTCCAGAGGGATGGAAGTCTCTCCATCAACATGTTTTCGCGTTACAGCTACAGGAAAATACGATTTGTAATCACGCTCAAAAGAGAGCGTATCGTAGGTTTTTTTCTCAAAAAGTTTACCTACCAGCAGCAAAAAAACCAAACCGGTAAACGAATCCATATATCCCGTACCGTGGCCCAAAAAGATTTCAAAACTGCTGCGTATGAAAAGTGCAAGAATGCCAAGTGAAATAGGCACATCCATATTGATACTGCGCTGTTTCCAACCATGCAGAGCCGATTTAAAATAATCGCTGGCCGAGTAAAATAATACCGGCAAAGCCAACAAAAAGCTCAGATAACTGAAAAAGTTTTTCAGGAAAGATTCCACCTGATCCTGTTGAGACAGATAATCCGGAAAGCTGAACATCATTATATTGGCAAAAGCAAAACCGGCAACACCTATCTTTATATATAATTGCCGGTTCGAATCCTTATCGACTTTCTTCTGCAGACTATCCAGATTGATTTCCGGTTCATAGCCGATGGAAGACAACAGTTCCACAATCTGCCTTAACGAATTTGCTGTTTCCTCGTAAGTTACAGTCAGTTCTTTCTTTAAGAAATCTACTTTGGATTGCACAATGAGCGGATTGAGTTTATAGAGGCTTTCCAACAGCCATACACAGGAAGCGCAATGCATAGAGGGAATATAAAAAGTAACGGTACTGGTGTTTCCATCGGTAAAATTAATTAATTTACTGCGAACAGACTCGTCTTCCAGATATTTATACTTTGTGGAAACACCGGCTTCTTTAGGGGAAATACCCGGGTTGGTCTGCAAGTCATAATACTGGCACAGATTGTTTTCTTCCAGCAACTCATACACCAGCTTGCAGCCGTTGCAGCAAAAACACTTGTTACCCACACTAATCCCGGAATTCGCACAGGGATCGCCGCAGTGATAACAGGTTTCTTGTTTTTTAGACTGTTTTAGACGTAGTGTTTTTACTGCTTCCATTGATTTTATTTTTTGTTAAGGCGTATTTGTTCTCAGCTTAAACAGCCCGAGCATTTATCTTTTGGTGCAGTTTTGATTCCCGGATTTCATTGACCAATTGTCGTAATGTTTTACTACTCAGAACTTCGCCGAATTTTTGCTGAGCTTCCAGCCACAGCGTATGCATGGCGCACCAGGAGCTCCGCTGGCAAATTCCATTTTCCAGAAAGCAGCGGTGCATAATCAGCTTACCTTCCACCGCTTCAATAATCTGCAAAGGCGTAACTGAGTCGGCACTTACCGCCATACGAACGCCACCGTTTTTACCGCGCAAGGTTTCGATTAAGCCGGCTTTGCTCAGCATGGGAATTATTTTTCTGAGGAATTTTTCCGGAATGTCCCATTCCCGGGCAATTTCCGGAATACGTACGATCGATCCGGGAGCTTCATTGGCTAAAAATATCATAGCCCGAATAGCGTATTCACCCAACATGGAAAGCTGCAAGGCGCTTTATCTCTTTCGTGAATTAAAACAGGATCAAAATGTGATTAAATTTATCACCTTTATAATCACATCTTATAAAGTATCACAAAATTATCACAAGAAAATGAATAAAACAAATATTTTATTGTTTTTTTGCGAAAAAACCGAAGTTTTGTTTTAAATAAACAGAATAAATAAAAAGGCGGGTTAAAAAAATTAACTTTTTTACCAAATCTTTCGTTTTTAGAGTTGATTCCGCTTTGCCAAAACGTGGGGTGGCACCTATGACCGAATGTCAGTCAGGTTAATGTATCGTATTAAGTGTAAAATATTTTGCTTCGCTTTTAGGACAGCCAGTATATCTGTACCCAGCCCAGGGCGTCTATGCCTCTCAGTATGGTTAGCGCACCCAGCAGTATGATCAGGAAAGCGGCCAGTTTGTAAAGGCGGGAACGTAGTTTTGCGGAGATAAGATGTGCAGCCAGCCCGGCTAAAACCATGGCCGGTACCGTTCCCAAACCGAAAACGAGCATGGTTAACATACCGCCGAAAATGCTGCCCGTTGCCGCGGCTTTGGCGCCTACGGCATAAACCAAACCACAGGGGATAAATCCCAGCACAAACCCAAGCCCAAATACATTGCGCCGGTTCACTTTGTTAAACAGATTATGTATAAGCCGCTTAAACGCATTTATACCGGGGAAACTGTCCGGCGCCAGATTGGGGATTAAACCGGCCAGATCGAGTCCCATAAAAATCATAACCATACCGGCAAAAAGCTGAAGGAATCCCTGGAAATCCCGGATGGCGAAAATAACCTGCAATGAACCGCCTAAAAAACCGAATATTTCTCCCAGGAGCATGTAGGCTAAAATACGGCCACTGCTGTACATTAAATGGGGAATCAGACGCTGAAAAAAGCCGGGCCGGGCAATAATTTCATTTTCGTTGAGTTTGACCGTATAAGAAACAACAAACCCGCCGCACATTCCCAAACAATGGCTAAAGCCGCCCAGCAAACCAATGATAAACAGTGTTACAAAATCAATTTCCATGCTTTCGTCTGCTTGTAATGATGCCCATGATTAGTTTGAAATTAACAAACATCCACAAACAAACAAAAACAATTTTGGAAGTATTTGCAGTAACTAATTCGGCTTTTCGATAAGCTGAGTGGCCTTTATGGGTTGGGCCTTTTGTTCGTAAATGGCGTCCCTTGTCAGTGTATCAAATAAAATAAGGATAATAAATACACTGACAAACAGAAGAGATATCGAAAAAATAGTGGCAAATAATTTATTATCGTATAAAAGATGCATAAAAAACAGCCCCACCAGACTTGCCTTAGCCCCGGCAATGAGCAATGCTACCACCAGGTTAAACGGCCCTAAGTGAACAAAGGAGACGGCAACCGTAACTCCTGTGAGCACCAACAGAGCTCCGCCAACTTTAAGATACGTCGAAACAGGGGTAATATGATTTTTGTGTTTGTCCATAAAGCTATCCTATCAAATAAAGTAACGGGAAGAGAAATATCCAGATTAAATCCACCAAATGCCAGTACAGGCCTACGTTCTCCGCCGGGGTAAAATATTCCGGTGAAAATTCGTTGTTTATTGTTCGGATCAAAATCCAGGTAATGGCTGCCATACCGAAAACGATATGTAATCCGTGCAGGCCGGTGAGTAGGAAGTACACACTGAAAAACACTTGTGGGTCGGTGCCTTCGATACCCGTAAAGGTATAATACTTACCCGGCAATTGACCAAGATGAGTTTTATGCGAGTATTCAAAATACTTAACCACCAGAAAAGCTGCAGCTAATACCAGAGTGGCAATAAACAAACCAATGGCCTGCTTGCGCCGGTTTACCTGTATGCTGCGTATTCCCAGGGCAATGGTTACCGAACTGGTGATGAGCACAACCGTATTTAACGTTCCCAAACCCACATTTAAAAATTTATGAGCATTGATAAACGTTTCCGGATGCCAGGCGCGGTAAACGGCATAAGCCGTAAACAAGCCGCTGAATAACAGAACCTCGGTAATCAAAAATATCCACATACCCAGTTTGGCAGAGTCGCGCTGCTGTTCCGCATCGCTGAAGTGATGCGCCACATGGGTATCCTGTTTCAATACATGTTCCATAATTATTCTCTCTTATCTTTTTATCTCGCTCGATTTCTTATTTCTTACTTTCACTGTCCACTTCTTTCGCTATCTCTTTACCCTCTTCCGGGCCGTCTTTATAAACCCTTTCGTCGCCGACGATCATAATACGGTCGTAATCATAAGGCCCGTCGGTAACAACCGGGGTTTGTTCAAAATTATGAGGAGGCGGCGGAGAGGTTGTTGTCCATTCAAGGGTGAGCGCACCCCAGGGATTCTTACCGACGCGCTGGCCTTTGAAAATAGCGTGTATCAAATAATACCCCATAATGAAAAAGGCAATGCCGATAATAAAGGAACCATACGAGGAAAAAGCGTGCAGAGGCTGATACTGATCCAGATAGCTGTAATAGCGTCGCGGCATGCCTTTGGTTCCCAGAATGAACTGAGTGAAAAAGGTCATATTGAAACCTATAAACAACAAAGCCGCAGAAATTCGGGCCAGCTTTTCGTTATACATGCGTCCCCATATTTTGGGCCACCAGTAATGGACGCCGGCCAAAAAGGCCATCACCGTGCCACCCATCATAACATAATGAAAATGGGCTACCACAAAATAGGTGTCATGCAAATGGACATCCAGCGATAGCGCGCCCAGCATAATACCGGTGAAACCGCCGATGGCAAACAAAAAGAGAAAAGACAAAGTGTACAGCATGGGCGACTCGAAAGAGATGGAACCTTTGTACATCGTGGCCACCCAGTTAAACATCTTGATGCCGGATGGAATGCCGACTAAAAATGTCAGGAACGAAAAAATCATCGCCGCCAGTTCCGATTGACCGCTGGTAAACATGTGGTGGCCCCAAACGAGAAAGCTGACCAGCGCAATTCCCAGGCTGGAATATGCTATAGCCGTATAGCCAAAAATCTTTTTACGTGAGAATACCGTGATCACTTCGCTGATGATACCCATACCCGGCAGAATCATAATATAGACGGCCGGATGGGAATAAAACCAGAAAAAATGCTGATACAAAACCGGGTCGCCGCCCAGGGCCGGATCAAAAATACCGATGCCGAATACCCGTTCAAAAATAAGCAGAAGAAGAGTAATCCCTAAAACCGGCGTAGCCAGGACCTGAATGACAGCCGTGGCGTATGAGGCCCAAACAAATAAAGGCATTTTAAACCAGGTCATCCCCGGCGCCCGCAGCTTATGAATGGTAACGATAAAATTAATACCGGTAAAAATGGATGAAAAACCGAGGATAAAAGCGCCCAGCGTCATCGCGGTAACCGATGTACTTGTTTGTGTACTGTACGGCGTGTAAAACGTCCAGCCGGTATCCACTGCCCCGCTAAAAAGAGAATATATGGCAAATAAACTGCCTATGATATACACATACCAACTGGCCAGATTCAATCGCGGAAAAGCCACATCTTTGGCGCCGATCATAAGCGGTAGTACATAATTACCCAAAATAGCCGGAATTCCCGGAATGATGAACAGAAAGATCATTATGGCGCCGTGCAGCGTAAACAGCTGATTGTAAGCATCGGCACTAACAAGTATCTGCTCCGGCGCTAAAAGCTCCGTACGGACTATCAGAGCCATCATACCGCCGATAAAGAAGAAAACCATGATGCTCCACATATATAATATGCCGATACGTTTATGATCGAGAGTGAACAACCAGGACTTAATCCCTTTCGGTTCATCCAGATAGCTAACGGAATCTGAAATCGCTTGCGTCATAACCTGTTTATTCCTTTTTTAATGATTTTATGTACATAACCAAAGCGTCGATCTCTTTATCCTTTAAAATCCCTGTATAGGTAGGCATAACCGGCTGAAAACCATGCACCACTTTTGCTTGTGGATTCAGGATTGATTCCCGTAGATAATTTTCATCAACGGTAACCGTACTGCCGTCTTGCAGGTTTTCCGTACGACCAAAGAGACCGAGGAAAGAGGGGCCTGTTCCGGGAGCGCCGTCATTGGTATGGCAGGTTACACAGGCTTTGGTTTTATATAGCTGAGCGCCGTATTGATCCATTGCCATGTCTTCGGGAAGGCTGTTATTACTTTGCAACCACCGCTGGTATTCTTCCGGTTCAACCACCCGTACTTTAGCCAGCATTTTGGAATGACCGGTACCGCAATATTCGGCACAAAATAAATCGTATTCCCCCGTTTCCGTCGCTTCAAACCAGGCCATCGTATAGCGGTTGGGCAAAGCGTCCATTTTAACACGGAAATTCGGGACGTAGAAACTGTGTATCACATCGCGCGAACTCAACAACACCTGAACGGGTTTACCGCGGGGTACAATCAATTCGCCGGTGCTGCTGGCGCCTTCGGGATAATCGAATTGCCAAAACCATTTTTGGCCGGTGGCTTTTATCTGGATGGCATCCTTGGGCGCCACCTGCATTTTTAAATAGGTTTTAAAACTCCAGAAGAAGATAACAAAAACGAGAATGGTAGGAATAACCGTCCAGACCACTTCCAGTTTTGTATTGTGGGAGTAATCCGGGGTGTACCCGTCTCCCTTACGCCGCCGATAGCGGATAATAAAGTAAAGTGCGCCGCCGATTACCAGTACAAAAAAGAGGATAGAGGCGATGAAAACAAAACTAAACAGCGCATCCACTTCCGAGGCAATGGTCGACTTTGCGGCCGGTAAGAAAATATCGTTCGTGTTCATTGTTCCTTCCTTAATTGATCGCTACGTTAAAGCCTTTTTTCTACGTATTTCACGCAGCCATAGTGTTCCCAATAAAATAAAAAGTATCAGCAAGGTTACAGCGCCGCCCAACTTCATCACGTTGGTGGCAAATACGACATAACTGCCTTCCTGCGGATCAAAATGATAACAATACAAGAGCAGTTTATCGATGGTATTGCCCACCTTACCCTGCGAGGCTTCCAGCAGGGACAGTTTTAAATCATTGGGTTTAAAACTGATTCCATACAAATAGCGGGATATTTTACCCTTATCGCTCAAAACCGTTAAAACGGCCGGGTGGGCATAGTCGTCACGTTCCGGTACGTAATAGTATTCAAATCCTATTGCCGAGGCGATCGCGCGGATATTATCCTCTTTGCCCACAAAGAAGCGCCAGGCGGAATCGGCCGGCGAGGCGTCAATTAAGTTCAGATAGGTGGCCTGCTTTTGGGCGGCCAGAGACGCCTTTTCGTTAGGACTGATACTCAGAGTAAGGATATAATAATCTTTTCCGGGCTTCAGGTTTATGAGGGGAGCTGTCTGCGCCAGTCCGTTTAGGACATATCCGCATAACATCGGACATTTATAATAGGCCAGCACAAGAATAACCGGTTTCCCCCTATTAAAAAATCGCGCCAGGGCGACTGTATCGCCGGAAGAATTTATAAACTCTTTTTGCAGGGGAATATATTCCCCAAGACGGTCTTTAATATCAATTTTTTTTAATTGGGGGTGAGCTGATCTGTTAAGTTGGGGATACGAAGTGGAAGGAAGCGAGAAAAAGATACAAACAAGAAGAATGGCGGACAGCAGCCGGAAAGGACTTTCGGCCTTATTTGTTCTTCCCCTTATTTGTATCCTTTTGATTATCATCGGCAATGAGCTGCATAGCCCTTTCGATCGGAATCTGGTAAATTCCCTTTTGGGCGTCGATTACCTTATATTGAGTGAGTAATTCATGTTCTCTGGCTCTTACTTCCTGCAACTGGGCAGATTGAGGAGCCAGCACGTTTTCGTAATACACTTCTTCACTGCTGTACAAAAAATACTCATTCAGAAAAATGAGAATGGCTACAAAAAGAATAACCAGTACCACCGTGTAGGCGATTATTTTGGATACTTTCACGTCTTTCTTTTCGTAACCGTTAGCTGCCGAAGAAGACATAGTGTAACCTCTATTTTAATTTATTTATTTCCGATTTTAAAATATCTACCTGACCGATCCAATGCGCGCTTATTAATTATGGGATTTCGTGGTGCAACGATTCTTCCAGCTTGGGATCGTTCAACGATAAAACCGGATGAGCTGCAAGAGTGCGCCATATCAGCCACATAAACAGTCCACCTATACCCACAAACAGGGTTAAATCCATCCACGAAAAAACGATCCCCTTATGATGAAAATTGGGTACGGCTACCCAAAACAAATCCAGATAGTGCATGAGCAATATCCAGATGGTCATTTTTTTCAGATAAGGCAGATTGCGTTTCATATTGCGGGTCATTAAACCGACAAATGGAATTAAAAAATTACCGAACACCTGCATTAAGGCCAGAATTTTCCAGGTTCCAACCCAACGTTCGTGGTAAAAAATAGTTTCCTCGGGAATATTGGCGTACCAAATCAAAAGATATTGCGAAAAAGCCATATAACCCCAAAATATCGTAAATCCGAATAAAAACTTGGCCAGATCGTGATAATGGTCCACTTTAATTTCTTCAACCAGTATGTTATTGCTGCGCAAATGCATTGCGACCAGCAGGATGATACCCAAAGCGCCCAGCAGAGCCCCGGAAAAATAGTACAAACCGAAAATAGTTGAATACCAGTGGGGGTCCAAAGACATCAGCCAGTCGAAGGCGGCAAAGGAGATTGTTAAGGCAAAAACAATCATACCCGGCGCACTCACTTTACGCAGGGTCTTCACCTGTTCGGCCGTAGGATTTTCATCCATAGCCAATGAAGTCTTGTAAAGTTTACGGGCAATCAGATACCAGAGCCCGAAATACACAGCGCTGCGTATTACAAAAAATGTTACATTCAGATAACCGGCCTTCTTTTCCAGGATCGGATCGTTGGCTACAACATCGGCATGACTCCAGTGGTACAAATCGTGTATTCCGAGGATCACCGGAATAAATAAAATAGCCATGAGCGGGATGGTCATCATTATGGCTTCAATAATGCGCCTCAGCACAACCCCCCAGGCCGTACCGGTTAAATGAAACAGCATAACAAAGAAAAATGCGCCCAGGGTAACCGAAACCCAGAACAAGTAAGCCACCAGGTACGAAATAAAAAATTGCTGCGTATCCACAAAAAACCCGACTACGGAAATAAGCAGAGCAATAACGCCGGCAGCCAGGGCACGGGTTTGAAGTTTGTTTGTATCCGAAAGACGATAAGTTGCTTGGTCCAATTTCATAATGATTGTTCTCTAATTTATCTGATTACGCTTTTCTTGTGGGATATCTTCTTTAGAGGCGTTTTGCGACTTCTGCAAAGCGCGCACATAGGCAACGATCTTCCAGCGGTCTTCCACCGGAATCTGATGCTTGTAAGACGGCATATTCCTAAAACCGTTGCTGATAATATCAAAAATCTGCCCATCCGGCATTTGGCGTAAGCGATCCTGATGGAACGTAGGCGGAGGCATAAAACCCCGCTGCACAACAATACCCTTGCCGTCGCCGGCTTTACCGTGGCAGGGAGAACAGTAAATATTATACCGTTCCTGCCCGCGCGTCAATGCGCTCATACCATAACCCAGCGGCGACTTGGCTACAAACTTGCCCGATTCGTCCTTGCCGTAATAATACCGGGTATCTTCATGCAGCTCGTTTACGGCAACGGTTCCTTCAACGGGCATACGGTTCACAGAGCCGTTGGCAAAGTAAGCACTGGCCTCCTGCGCCTTGTACTTTTCCTGCTTATCCATGTTGGGATTAATATGGATAGGCGGTTTCTCCGAGGGTCGGCCCTGCATACAGCTTTGCAGAATCGCGAATATGAATATACCGATAAGTAAACCGGTTAATCGAAAAAATGCCATTTTCTTCATTTTATCTTCTCTCAATCGTTAGCAATAAGTTCTTCTATATGGGTACCGCCGATCGATTCCAGAAAGGCTTTTGTTTTTTCGCGGTCAAATTGTTTATCGCCCGCTTCCACACTAACAAAAAAGCCATCATCGCTTACTTTGGCAAAACGATCGGAATAAAAAACCGGGTGGTGAAAACGCGGCAGTTTATTCAGAGCCAGCATACCCACCAGGGCGGTTAAAGCCGAGGTAAGCACCATTATAGCAAAGGCCACAGCACCATAAGCCTGATAACTGAAAAGCGGTTTACCGGAAATCACCAGAGGATAGGCTATCGTGCTGGTCCATCCTTCAAAAAGGAACCCGAAAATGACCATTACAAATGCTACGGGACCTACCATCCAGCCTAATATGGATCTTTTCTCACCCATTGCCTTGTCCATCCCATGGATGGGAAACGGCGAATGGCAGTCATAATCCTTGTAGCCGGCGTCGCGCATTTTTTCCGCGGCCTTCAACAATTCGGCCGGATTTTTAAACTCAGCTAAAATTCCTTCTATTCTTTCGTTACTCATAAACACCCCTCACTAATCATGCTTTTCGTAATAATGGGGATCGGCCTGAGGCATAACGCCTTTTACTTCGGACATGGCAATCATCGGCAGATAGCGGATAAAGAGCAGGAACAGAGTGAAGAATAATCCGAATGAGCCAACGAGCAGACTGATGTCAAAAATGGTCGGCGCATAGTAATCCCAGCTGGACGGCAGAAAATCACGAGAGAGAGAAGAAACTACGATTACAAAACGCTCGAACCACATACCGATATTGATAAAGATTGTAATTACAAACATTGCCGGGATACTTCGACGTATTTTTTTGAACCAGAACAGTTGAGGAATAAATACGTTACAGGTTATCATTGTCCAGTAAGCCCAGGCGTACGGCCCAAAAGCACGGTTGAGAAAAGTAAATGTCTCGTAATCATTCCCGCTATACCAGGCGATAAAGAATTCCATTCCGTACGCATACCCTACCATCATACCGGTAAGCAGCATTATCTTGTTCATCTTCTCAAAGTGATTGATGGTAATAATATGTTCTAATCCAAATATCTTGCGGGCAATAATCGCCAGCGTAAGCACCATGGCAAAACCGGAAAAAATAGCCCCGGCTACAAAATAAGGCGGGAATATGGTGGTATGCCAGCCCGGTATCACGCTGGTGGCAAAGTCGGTACTTACCACACTGTGTACAGATAGTACCAGCGGAGTGGATAAACCGGCCAGCAGCAGATAGGCCAGCTCATAATGTTTCCATTGTTTATTTCCGCCGCGCCATCCCAGAGACAAAATACCGAAGACCCGTTTGCGCAGCATCGATTTTGCCCGGTCGCGCAGCGTGGCCAAATCGGGTATCAGCCCGGTGTACCAGAACATCAGTGAGACGGAAAAATAAGTACCCACGGCAAAAACGTCCCACAAGAGGGGGCTGCGGAAATTAGGCCACATTTCCATTTGATTGGGAATCGGAAACATAAAATAAGCTACCCAAACACGTCCCACATGGATGCCAGGAAAAATCAGGGCGCAAATTACGGCAAAAATAGTCATCGCCTCGGCAAAACGGTTGATGGAGGTACGCCATCTTTGACGAAAAATAAACAAAATGGCCGAAATCAGCGTGCCGGCGTGGCCGATACCTACCCAAAACACGAAGTTTACGATGGCCCATCCCCAACTTACCGGGTTGTTGAGTCCCCAGATACCGACGCCTTCCCAAAACAGAAAACCGATGGAACCGAATAGTATCAGTGCGAGAAAGGCGGCAATAGAAAAACCAAGCGCCCAGCCTTTACCCGGTTTGGTTTCGGTTATGGAACTAATCTTTTCGGTAATGGATGCAAATGTCTGGTTACCGGTAATCAATGGCGGTTCTTCCAGAACCGGCGTTATCGAGTTATTTTTAACTGTTACGCTCACAATTCTCTCTTCTGGTTAGTTAACAGTTTTGTTTTTTGCTTAATTATGCGTTATAATTTTCCAATTCCGGATTCGGGTTACGCAACTTGGCCAAGTACGATGTACGCGGTTTGACATTCAGTTCGGCCAATAGTTCGTAGTTCCGGTTTTGTGCTTTTATTTTGGAAACCTGACTTTCCGGATCGAGAATATTTCCGAATACGATGGCGTCCGTAGGACAGGTTTGCTGGCAAGCCGTAACCACTTCTCCGTCGCGTAGTTCGCGGCCTTCGTTTTTGGACGAAATTTTAGCCCGCTCAATACGCTGGGTGCAGTAGGTACATTTTTCCATCACACCTCGGGAACGCACCGTAACATCGGGATTCTGCGCCATCTTGATGGTTTCCGGATAATCTTTGGTAAAATTGAAATAATTGAACCGGCGGACTTTGTAGGGGCAATTGTTGGAACAGTACCGCGTACCGATACAGCGGTTGTACACCATCACGTTCAATCCTTCTTCGTCGTGATTCGTCGCTGCTACGGGACAGACCTGCTCGCACGGCGCATTTTCGCATTGCTGGCAGGCCACCGGCTGATAGACCACTTCCGGGTCTTCCAGATTACCACTAAAATAGCGGTCCAAACGAATCCAAGACATTTCCCGTCCCTGATGGACGAGTTCTTTGCCGACAACCGGAATATTGTTCTCGCTCTGACAGGCAATCATACAGGCGTTACAGCCGATACAGGTATTCAAATCGATGGTCATACCCCACTGATAGCCTTTATCATACGGATATTCATCCCACAATGATTCCAACGGCGGATGTACCACCATCTCTTTGGCAAAATCCGGGTTTTGAACATATTCGGCCAGATCGGCTTCGCGTACGATGGGACGACCTTCCATACTGCCGTGATCCTGCGTATTGGCCAGTGTGTAGGTTTTTCCCGTACGTGTCAAAGAAGCGCCCTCAGCGCCGTAAAAGGTTTTACTGCTGCGCAGAGAATACACGTTGAAACCAACCTTATTCCCTACCCGGCCGGCGCGGGTACGTCCATAGCCTAAGGTAAGCGTTAACGAATTATCCGCATGCCCGGGAACGATCCAAACCGGAAGTTCCTGCTCACGCCCGTTCAGACGAAGCGAAACAACGTCCTCATTGGATACGCCCAATTCCTTAGCCGTACGCGGGCTCACCAGAACAGGGTTATCCCAGGCCAGTTTGGTAATGGGATCGGGCAATTCCTGCAGCCAGCCGTTATTGGCATAGCGCCCGTCAAACATCCCGGCCGAAGCCTGAAACACCACTTCGGGATTACCTGCCGTGGCCGGCTGAGCATTAAAGGGTGCGGCAGACAGATTAATTTGACCGTTTTTAAATGAAACCTTTGCGGAACGTCTGACCCGTGTCGGGATGACGCCATCCACCAGCGCCTTGCGCCAGGCTTTTTCAAAATCTTTACCGGATAGTTGTTTTTGCCAGGTCTCACGTACCACATCATAGGTTTTTTTATCTGTGTTTGTGGCCAACAAGTGAAACATCCGTACCTCTTCCACCCCGTTAAACAAAGGTTGGATGAGCGGCTGAACAATCGAAGGCGTGCCGTCCAAAGCACGAACATCGCCCCAGCTTTCCAGAAAATGGGCTGCAGGAATGTGCCAGAGCGCCTGCGCCGAAGTCTCATCCACCCGTGAAGAGAGATGAACGGTTGTCTCTACTTTTTGCATCGCCGCGGAAAAATCCGCATCTGCCGGGGCGTCATACACGGGATTTCCGCCTAACATTATCAGGGCTTTCACTTTCCCGCTCTGCATTTGCCCGGCAAGCTGCATCAGTCCGCCGGTGGAAGGCAATACAGCTTCATCCACCGAAGTATAAGCAACCGTAGAGCCCTCGTTACCCAGTGCACGGTTGATCAAAGCGCAAAGTGCGTGTACTTCGGCCGGTTGACGATGCCCGGCTACAACAAGGCTTCTGGTTTTGTTTTTACGAAGATCGCGGGCCACGGCACTCAGCCATTTTGCATCGAAGGAAGAAGAACCACCGTCCGTAACACCGGGAACATCCAGCCCCTGCTTAACCAATTCACCGGCCAATGCTTTAACAAAGGCCGGTATCTGACGCCACTGCAGCCGCAAACGATGATCGGCCATGGAGCCGGTAACCGTATAATTATGCTCCACTATATAAAGACGGTTCATATCATCTTTAATGTCTTTGACGGCACGACCTTTGGCAAAACCGCGGGCAGCCGGGATATCATTCGTTTCGCTCATCATAAAATCGGAATCGAGCGCCAGAATTACTTTGGCTTTATCGAAAGAATATAAAGGTTGCAGCACCTTTCCGCTCAATGACCGTAAACCTTCATAAACATTTTCATCGCTTACCGGTTCATAGGCCGTCCAGGTACTTTTCGGGAAAACTTTTTTAAATTCTTTGTATAATCGATACAACGTTGGCGAATTAAACGATTGGCTCAATACCGCCAAACCCTCTCCGCCGCTCGAGGCAAATTCTTTGTACAACACTTCCCAGGCAGCCTTAAAATCTTCCCACGAGGCTCTTTTCCCCTGTTTGTAAACGGCATTGGAACGGTCGGGATCGTACAAATTGAGGATTTCCGCCTGCGTGAAACGATTTCCCTTGCCCTGTGACACGGGATGCTTCTCGTTGCCTTCTATTTTAGTCGGACGGCCTTCGTGACTTTCTACCAATAAGCCGTAACTGTTCAATCCAAACGGCATAGCTGTGGCATAGTTCAGCGGATTGCCAAGGACAATGTTTTCCGGTGCTTTAACATAGGGCACTATTTTTTCCACCGGTTTCCGGCATCCGGCCAAACCGGCGAAGGCAATGGAGGCGCCCATAAGCGTTAAAAATTTCCTGCGTGTGACCGGGTTGGTCATCTCGGAGGCGTTTTCAGGAAACTCTCTGTGTAAAAATTCCTGAAATTCAGGGGTATCGGCTAACTGATCCAGGCTGCGCCAGTACGCTTTGCCCTGTAAATTATTGGAATCTAATTTCATCGGTGACATCCTGAACAATCGGTTGGTGGTGATATTTTTTTCTTTTCAATTATTTTAGCAGCCAGCTCAAGCTGGTTATCGGGAGGCTGGTAACCCATCGTGGTCAATTCGGAATGGGGACGTAAATACGGTGCGGGATCGCGGTGGCAATCCAGGCACCAGCCCATACTCAACGGTTTCTTCAGTTCGACCACTTCCATACTGGCAACATTGCCATGACAGGATTCACATCCTACGCCGGCATTCAGGTGAGCACTGTGATCGAAATAAGCATAATCGGGCAGATCGTGGATACGCACCCACTCCATCGGTTTGTTTTCGCTCCAACTCACCCGTATCGGTTCCAGCGTTTTTTTGTCGCCCCCCACCAGCGTGTGGCAGTTCATACAGGTTTGTGTAGGCGGCACGCCGGCTACAGGAGATATTTCTACAGATGTATGGCAGTAACGGCAATCCATTCCTAAATCACCGGCATGAAGTTTATGACTGTACGGGACGGGTTGTTTAGGACGGTAACCTACATCGGTGTACCAGGGTGAACCGAAGTACCAGAAGAAAAACGTAACAAAACCACCAAGAAAGAAAACGGCCAACAGGAAGTATAACCAGAGGTGATTTGTCCATTTTGGAAAAATTTGCGCCAAAATTCTTTCCCCTTAGATTTTTATATGTATTTAATTAGCTCTTTTACAAAAAAACCAGACTAATTCTATCGGATCACATTGACCCTTGCTGTTGCAAATTTTTATTCTATGATCATCCCCCTGAGGGTTCTCCGGGGATAGGAAGAAAATATATATTTTAAAATACTGAAAAAACTTATATCGATGCAAATTGATTTTACATCGAAAGTGATATTCTTTTTTTCAGTTTGAATCTATCTTAACCTCACTTCGATTTATTAAACTATACCATCAATAACAATTACCGATAACAGAACAAACAAATAAACAATGGAATATTTAAATAAGCTTTTAAGCTGTGTATTTTTACCGTACCGACGCGCCTTATACGACTTATTAAGAAATAGCGCACCCAGAACGAGCGATGCTATTCCATACACCATCCCCAGCTTTGGGATTATTAACATAGTGAGCGTAACCGCTACCAACAGCCAGGAATAAATGACAATTTGATTCAATGTTTTTTCATTCCCTTTAACTACAGGCATCATGGGTAATTTCACCGCTTCATAATCTGTTCTAAAATACATGGCCAACGCCCAAAAATGGGGTGGCGTCCACAATAGAATAATCAAAAACAACAACCAGGCATCTAAGGACATAGAACCGCTGGCTGCCACCCAGCAACCTACCGGCGCCATTGCACCTGCCGCTCCACCGATTACAATATTATAAGGTGTAGTTGGCTTGAGTATCAAAGTATAAAATAAACTATAAAAAAGAATGGTTGCCAGCGAAAGCATAGCGCTGTACCAGTTAAAGAAAAAACCGAAAATTAAAACGCCCAATAAACCCACGGCAATGGAAAAGAACAACGCCGGCAAGCTACCCATACGCTGCATGGGCAAAGGTCTCTTTTTTGCAGTGCGTTCCATGCGGGCGTCAATATCCCGTTCAAAATATTGATTAAGTGCATTGGCCGACCCACCGGTTAAAAACACCGCTATCAAAGCCAGTATAAAATGTAGCGGTTTATGAAGCAGGCTACCCTCCAGCGCCAGTGCTGTTGCACCGGAAAACACAACCAGCAACATAATACGCGGCTTCATTAATTGAAAATAATAGGCGATAGTCCGGATCATTGACTTATCTTTCCAATATGAAAATACAAGTTACAAAATATGACCTATACGATCATATTTAAGGGTAAAAAATTAGATGCCTAAAGGAACAATAAAAAAAAAAGATTTATTCCCGCCAATGAAATTATTTTCCAAAATGACTCATCATTTTTTTTCAGCTATCTATCCGCTTATTTTTTATTATGATTCGGCCGCTCCTGTACAGCCACCCCATCGTCGCCAATACTGTGAACAGTCTGATCTTCTACGATGTAACTAAACTGTTTACGAAATTCATCCAGGGAAACATTGGAAGTTGCCGCATATTTGGCCAATTCATGCGGGTCTTCAAAATCTTCCGGTTTCAGACGAATCATATAGCGATAAGCTACATGATACGATTCGGATGTGGTATCCACCATCCGTACCCGCATTTTTTTGGTTTTTGGATCCAGTATTTTTTTAAAGTAGAGCGGTACAAACTTGCCGTTTTGTATGGATACGAGCGCGCCGCTGCCGCCGTCAAATAAGAATTTTGAGGCCATAAAACCGAGATCGCGACAATATTCCATATCATACGGGATCGGGTCGGCACAGCGCAGTTCATAACCGATGTTCTTAGCCACGATGGTCGTTTTAATTTGAAATTCTTTCAGCCGGGCCTGCACACGGGATTTAAGAATCTCACCAAAACTGATTTCAGCCAGGCGGATATTATCGTGAGCGTCGCGTTCCACTTTTAAGATGCTGTCAAAGTCCTCCGGGTCCAGTTTTTCCACCAGGCCTTCGGCCAAAATGGCTACACCATCCGGACGGCCGTAGCTTAACCGCTTAATAATGGCGCCCACCATAATATCAACCAATTGCTTGAATTTAATTTTTCTATCGCCAAATTCTTCGGGAATAATGGTCAACGTGGCGCCGGCCGCCTTGCCTATACCCAGAGCCAGATGTCCGGCTTTCCGTCCCATCGTAACCACAAAATACCATCGGGATGTGGTTTTGGCGTCCGTCATAATATTTTTAACGATATCCACTCCGAGGTGGCGTGCGGTTTGGAAACCAAACGTATTGGTGTTATTGGGCAGGTCGAGATCATTATCTATGGTTTTCGGCACATGAGCTACCCGCACCCGACCATTGGCTATCTGCTCTACACGATAAGCCGAAAAAGCCGTATCATCCCCACCAATGGTGATCAGCTTGTCCACATTAAGACGTAAAAGAGAAGATACTGTGTTTTCAAGATGTTTTTTATCCTTGGTAGGATTATCCCGCGAAATACCGATATGTGAACCGCCTCTAAAATGGATCCGGCTAACCGAATCAATTGTCAAGGGCACCACATGAGAAATATCGCCTCTCATAATCCACTTAAACCCATCCTGAATGCCAATCACTTCTGCACCGGATAATATGGCGCGGATAGTGGCCGCTCCGATCACACTGTTTATACCCGGCGCGGGTCCCCCGCCCACCAAAATAGCTATTTTTTTTGCAAATAAACTCATAATCCGTTCCTTTATTTTTTCTGAATTACTGGCACATTTTAAAGAGCAAAAAATTACAATATACTGATAATTTATGCAACAACCTTAACAAACTGTTTTTTCTATTATACGCTTTCGTGTGATTTATATCAAATAAAAGGTGCCTATTTTTACTACGGCCCAACTTTGTCTATTTATTTTTGTATATTACTTTACCTTGAGTAGCCGACGACATACCATCTAAACTCAAAGAGCCAATCAAAATCACATTTAACCATGGACCGGGGTCATTAAAGATGAAAATATTATCTTTAAAACTTTGTGGTTTTAATTCCTTCGCCGATGAAACGGTTTTTCAGTTGGATCAAACATATAATGATTTTGTACTGTACGGTGAGAGCGAAAAACAGCTCAAAATTTTCCAAAGTATTTTAGGTGTTTTATTCGGATTCACTTCCGAAGAGAAAGACAGCTTTCGTGATCACGGAGGTAAAAGCAAGGTCTTTACCGGTTTAATTACCATCGATTTGGACAACCGAACTCTGCTCATCGAGAGAGATTTTGAAACAGATATTGTTGCCTCCATCTTGATGAGCGATAAAAAATCGAAACCGGTCTTTCAGGGAAAAGATTTTGTAGATCAGGATGATAACCGAGCCTATATCCACATGATTCGCTCAATTTTTCATATCACCGATAAGCAGGTGATTTATGATATTTGTACCTCTATTTTTGAAAAAGATGCTTTAACCCTTTCTTCGTTAGTGGAAATACTGGAGCTTCTTTTAGGCCAGAAACTGAAGATAACGTATTATAAACGCCTGAGTCACTCGGCAAATTCTATTTATGAATCTTTATTCGAAAACGAGGATACGAACAACCGGGAGCATTCGGCTTTAATTACGCGTGGAGCGCGTGAGCAAAGCAATCATTTAAAACAAACCATAGAAAAACTGAATGCGGAGATACGTGTTTTCGAAGAAATCGGTGATAAAATAAAAAGAAAAATAGAACCAAGGGTCGGTTTATTGCCCATGGACAACGCCCAAGATTTTAAAGATGAAGTGTTATTGTGGAAGAAACTAAGAAAAAACAAAATCGATTGTGATCAAAAACTTAAACTCATCCGAGACCGCCGACGCTACCTGCAAAATCTGATCCGGAACGAGCTGTTTATTTATAAAAAATTACCGGATAGTTTTGAACAGGATATTAAAGAATATGCGTTGTTAACAACAAAACTCGAACAGGAGAAAGAAAATTTTTACAATTTACGCAGCCGCCTACACGAAAATAAAATTTTAACCAGTACGCTAAGAAGAAGACGCAATGTTGTGACAATAGTGGTTACTCCTCTGGTATTTCTGCTCTCTTATTTTGTTTTAGGCCCTAATTGGTTGTTTATAATTCCCGAAACCATTTTGTCTTTTCTAATCATTATTTTTTATTTTGGGCACAAAATATATACTCTTAAAGCGCAGTATTACCAGGAAGACGCAGATTATCAAATTACGCAAAAGAATATTAAAGAATTGGAAGAACAACGTAAAGCCATTGCTGAGAACGCACCTTTGGTGGAAGATATTGAGTTTAGTGAAATCCATATCGAAAGATTTAAGAAATATAAATCTGTCAAAAACGAAATGATGCGGTTGATACAATCTGCTGAAAAACTCGAGCATATTTTAAGCAATAAAATGTACAAGGATAAATTGCCGGAGCTTATACGTAAATATGCTTCCTTTGTAGATATAGAACGCGACGATCTGGAAACGTATTTGGATGAGTTCCTTCATCATAATAAAAATCTGGAAGATTTGAAATATCTTAAAGAATCAAAAGGGTATGCGGAAATTGACCGTTTGAAATCGATATATGAAATGATTAAGGAAGGATTTGTTTCTTTGCTGGATAAATACGATGTCCAACTTTCAGCGGAAGGATCCGATGAATTTTCCGAATTAAAAATGCGTACCAGTTATAGTGGTTAGTAAGCAATTAATTCTCTGTCTTTATCGTGTACAAGTCCTAACTGTTCCAACTTTTTCGCCAAATCTTTCTTGGGTAATCTAACAGCTTCAGCCACCTTTGATAAATCCCAGCCAAATAAATTCAGTTGATTTAGAAAATACAGTTTTTCGAACTCCTCCAGTGCGGTTTGATATGGTCCCGGTACAGATACGAGTTCGTTGGTACGATCCATTTGGATAGCCATGGCCGCCGTTCCGTAATTGATCATACTATCGTTACAAAACAAGACCATGCGATATACTGCGGATTTTAACTGTCTTACATTCCCCTGCCAACGCTGTTTTAGAATGATATCCATGGCTTCTTCGCTGAAATGTGTTATTCGTTTGCCAAATTTATTGCAAGCCCGCTGTAAAAAATAAAGCGCTAACGGTTCAATATCTTCCGGGCGTTCGCGCAAAGCCGGAATATGTACTTTAAAAACGTTCAGGCGATAATACAGGTCTTCCCTGAAATTACCCAGTTTAACTTCGTTTTCCAGATTCTTATTGGTTGCTGCGATAATTCTTACATTAGATTGTCTGCTTTCCGTGCTTCCAACCGGGGTATAGGTGCCATCATTCAGGAAGATAAGCAGCTTTGCCTGTGCGCTTGTAGGAAGTTCGCCGATTTCATCCAAAAACAGGGTTCCATTTTCGGCCTCAGCTATATATCCACTATTATTCTGGTTAGCGCCGGTAAAAGCGCCTTCAACATATCCGAATAGTTCGGTTTCGATAAGTGTTTCGGGAATGGCTGCACAGTTAACCGATACGAACGGTCTGTTTTCCCGTTGGCTTTTATAATGAATCAATCTGGCAACAATATCTTTCCCTACACCGCTTTCTCCGCAAATAAGCACTTTGGAATCGGTCCGGGCAATACGTTCAACATCATCAAGGATCCTGCTAAGAGAAGAACTTCGGCCTACCATGCGCAGCCCTTTGCCTAACTCATCCAGCAGGTTCTGGCTAAGTTGAGTAAGAGAATATTTTTCCAGAGCACGATTTATGGTAATCACCAGGCGATCTACATCGAGCGGTTTTTCAAGAAAATCATACGCGCCTTTTTTGGTGGCTTCCACAGCGATTTGCAGTGTAGAGGCGCCGGATATCATGATAACCGGTATTTGAGATTTTTTTTCAACGATCCTTTTTAAAATTTCCAATCCGTCAATTTGCTGGTTCAGATACACATCCAGCAATATCACGCCCCAATCGTTATTCAACGCATGTTCCAGACCTTCGGCACCATTGGTAAAATAAACCACATTCATCTCACGGAGTGCCAGCGTTTTTTGTACCTGACGGCAATAGTCCTCATTATCATCGATTAGCAGAATCCGTCCATTCATATTTTTTCCGATTACTCCTTTCCTGTCGGGACATCAAAGCAAATATTAATGGTTTTACCGGTTTGATTTAGGTTTACCGGAATGGCGTTGCACAATAATGCCCATTTGGCGATTAAAAATTCTTTCTTTCCTTCGATAAAGGAAGTAATTTTCGGATCCGGTGTATCCATTGTTGCCGAAAAACAAAAACGGACTATTCCGTTTTCCTCTTCGTTGTTTTTCGGCCAAACCTGCAACACAGGTGAATGTGCCTGAAATGACGCCAGTGTTCGCATCAGTCCGATCAGTACCGAGACAAGCGGATAACCTTTCCAGAAGATCGAATGTGAAGCATCCGAACCGACGTTGACGCGGATTACCCCGTTATCGTCGGATACCCTCTGCCGGAACTCGTTTACGACATCCGAAAGGTGTAATAATTTGCCCTTATCTTCATTCCGGATCAATATTTCATGAAACAATTGGATGGTTTGGGTGATATCCCGGATTGAATTTTGAGCATCAACCAGAATATCTTCAAACTCCTGTCGTTTTCGTGCTTCTGTTATGTGGTCAGCCAACATAAATTCCACATTACTTACAGCCATCCGCAAGGTGGACAACGGCGTTTTCATATCATGAATTAACTTTTTTAAAAGATCGGTGTTTTCTTCCGAGAAAGCCTTCATAGCAGACATACCGGTTTCTCAAATCCTGCACATTCGTTTATATTTATGGAAACGATTGAAACAACAGGAACTAATCGGATTTTATAATTTATTAAAATGATTAAAAGGTTTTTTAAATAACCTGAACTGTACGGAAGTTACATGTACGGTCAAAACTCATTTGTGATTTAATCGACAATTATCACATTCTCAAATAGCTTACTTTGCAGAGTTCTGTATCTACATAAGAATATAAAGATTAAAAGCATATTTCAAGTTATTTATTAAAAAGAGATTGAATAAAATACAAAGTCAGGATATTCTTCTTTTTGTGGATAATTATATGCGTAAATTTGTATTTTAATAATTATGGAATTAATTGCGCTAGTTACTTTGTTTTTTGTGGGTACTCTGGCCGGCTTCATTAATGTTTTGGCCGGAGGAGGCTCTTCACTAACGCTGCCCGCCCTTATTCTACTGGGGCTCGATAGCGCCACGGCTAACGGAACCAATCGTTTGGCCATATTAGTCCAAAATATTCTGGCGATTACAGGATTTGAGCAGGAAAAACAAAATCAGTTTAAACTTAGTTTCCGTTTGGCTTTATTCACATTGCCCGGCGCCGTTTGCGGTGCGTTGTTGGCAATTAACATCAGCGATCTCTGGTTTCAACGCATTCTCACAGTTATCATTATTCTTGTGGCCGCCAGTCTTTTCGTACCCAAACCAGGAGGCAGAAACCAGAAAAACTTAGACAAAGAAAACAAATGGCAAGGTTATTTGTTTTTATTTTTGCTTGGTTTTTACGGGGGATTTATACAGGTGGGCATTGGCTTTTTATTAATGGTGGTATTGTACCATTTTATTGACCGATCTTTAGTAAAAGTAAATGTACATAAGGTGTTTATTGTTTTTTTATACACCATCCCGGCTTTATTCGTTTTTATTCTTTCCGGTCAGATCGATTGGATTTTGGGTTTCGCCCTGGCTGCGGGCAACGGTACCGGCGGCTGGATAGCAGCACGATTGTCGGTTAAAAAAGGCGATAAAATAGTCCGCTTTGTTTTGGCGCTGATGCTTCTCTTTATGGCCGTTAAACTGGCGGGACAAAGTTTATAGTTTTTCACTTCTTCAAAGATATAAACAGCGGAGGGGGTGGGATTCGAACCCACGGTTCCGAGAACCGGAACAACAATTTTCGAGACTGCCCCGTTCAACCACTCCGGCACCCCTCCAAAAACGATGGAAATTTAACTTTCGTCCAAATGAAATGCAAAAGATTAATTCCTTCATCCGGATGACAAACCGGACTTATCTATTTCTTTTAAAACATTTTCTTTCAGCCATTCCCGTCCTGCACCGCTTTTTAAATATTTCTCTCGCCGAAAAGCCTCGGAATAGGTATCATACGTTTCAAAATAAACAAGCTTATACGGCAGATGCCCTTTTGTGTATCTCATTTTACCGGCATTGTGCTCTTTTAGTCGCCTGGTAAGATTATGAGTCGAACCTACGTAGGTGCTACCGTCTTTTAACGAAATGAGTACATACATGTAAGCATTAGCTTCTGGTATGTGCATGGTAAATTTGTAAGAAATAAAACTCTGGGGTGGGATTCCTCGCCACGGGCGAGTTCGCCGGAGGCGAAGAACCCACGGTTCCGAGAACCGGAACAACAATTTTCGAGACTGCCCCGTTCAACCACTCCGGCACCCCTCCAAAAACAACGGAAATTTAACTTTCGTCCAAATGAAATGCAAAAGATTTGATATTCTGCCTTATAGGGGAACTTTATTTCTTTTTTCTCGTAATAAAAAATGGTTTAATTAATAAACCGTTGCACCGTCCTAATCCAACTCTAACAAATCAGTTGTATATTAAAAACAAATGTTAAAACTTAAACAACAGGGAGGCCTTTGTATGATAGAAAAAGATATCGAAAATCTTATCCAGAAAATCCGCCAGCAGCTTCGTGACGTAGAGCTAAAAGACGGAGAAATTATTAGCCATACTGAAGAAAACGTACGTTTTCATTTCTCACCATACCGCCTGACCATGGAAATACGATTTCCAGAAGGTATCGCCAATTCGAATTAAACTCTGCTAATACTCTTATTTCCCAAAACCCCTGATCTGCTTTTACGGGCATTTGCCCTTTATTTTTCTCTTTTGTAATTTGTTTCTAATTAAGTTGTTCGTATTAAATTGTAGGTTTGTTGCATAGTTGGCCTAAAGAAACAGTTTTTAGCCGTTCAAGCGGTTGAACTTTGGTAACTAACCGACAGATGACCATGTCACGCCGCTATCAATTACACCGGGAATAGAAAAATTTGGGGAGTATCTGTACTTGACCAACATCAGAGTTTCGTCCGAGATTAACACTTTAAAAAAAGTAATCATTCATACACCCGGTTCCGAATTGGAATTGATGACCCCGGATACCGCCGAAGAGTTATTATACGACGATATTTTGAATTTAGAAGCGGCACAAGAACAACATCATCAAATGAGCGGTGTACTGGCCACGGTAGCCCAACCGCTGGAAGTAAAAGACCTGCTGAAAGACGTGCTCGAAAATGAATTCCATCGTAAATCTCTGGTGAATGATCTGTGCATTCAATTAGACGCCGCCACTACTGCCGGCTCACTATTGGAACTTGGTGCTGCAGAACTGGCCGAACGTCTGATCACGGGTACGCGGTTGGAACGCAATACCCTGGAAAAGTATCTCTCGCCGCGGCAGTATGCCCTGCCCCCTCTGCCCAATCTGTTTTTCACACGCGATTCCAGTATGGTGATCAATAATCAGGTATTTATCGGCAATATGGCCAACAGTATTCGTATTGCCGAAGCAATTATTATGAGCCATATCTTCCGCGCACACAGCGATTTATGCTGCGAAGATTTTTTGGTTGATGCCACCAAAGAGAATCTGCCTCATGCTACTTTTGAAGGCGGAGACATACTCATATTGCGCGAAGACACGGTGTTGATCGGAATGAGTGAACGCACCAGCGCACCCGGTATCGATTATATGATCGAACAGTTCAAAAAAGGCCGTAAGATCAAGCATGTTTTTGTTGTGATGCTGCCCAAAATCCGCGCCACCATTCATCTGGACATGATTTTTACTATGATCGATCACGATAAAGCCGTTGTGTATCCACCGCTCATTCTGGGAAAAGACAGTGTGGATATTATCCATATCAACTTATCCGATCCAAATTTAGTTCGGTTTAAACGCTTCCCTTACCTGTTAAAGGCCTTAAAAACCGTAGATATTAATCTGGAACCTGTTTTTTGCGGCGGAACCAAGGAGCTACATCAAAAACGCGAACAGTGGCAATCCGGCGCCAATTTTTTTACCATAGGACCGGGCAAGATCATTGGCTACGGAATGAATGTTTACACCTTCGAAGAATTGGCCAAAGCGGGCCTGCCGAGAGTGGAAGCCAAAGATGTTATTGACGGCAAAGTGGATTTAAATGCGATGAATAAATACGCCGTGGCCATATCCGGTAACGAGTTAACCCGCGGCGGCGGCGGCTGCCGCTGTATGACCATGCCCATATTGCGGGAAGTTTAGTTCGTCCGCCTTTCTATGTGGTAAGAAACCAACCTGATTTTTCTAAGATAAACTTCCTGCCCATTCGAGTCTTCCTGCACAGAAAAAAAGCCGACTATCCCGACTTCCGGAACAATGATTACGATATCCCATTTCCGCAAGTCAGCCCGAATAGAATAGTATCCATAACCGTTAAAATTACTGGCCGGCGTGGCGAATATTTCATCCTTTTTAATGCACCAGGCATTTGTACCCACATCGCCAAACCAGACATTGTACCACACTGTATCCGGGGGCGGCGGGATAAAACGCAGCTGTTCCATATACGAATTGGGAAGGTTGGTCGCGCCCATTATAAAAACGCTGTCGTTACGCAAATAAAAATTGGGCTGCAGGTAAAAACTCACATAACTATCGTACGTTGGCAGCCATACTTTTGTATTATTCAGGGTATCACAGCCGGTAATCAGGAGCGTATCAAATTGTACGCTTACGGTGGAATCATCAAAGGCGGAATCCACATAAACCCAGTAATTTCCTTTTGCTGCCGGAATGATAGTGGAACCGTCACCGGAGTAAATGTACTGAGTGCTATCCTCTCCATCGGAAGGAGGGGAATCAACCGTTAAATCATCTTTCTGGCACGAAGAGAAAATGAACAGAAGAAAGGCTGCAAATAAATAAAGCATCACATTCTATGCCTGATTCTTGAGTTTAGTTAAAGAATGGGGGCTACCTTTTTCGGGGCTCGCTTTTCCTCTTTTTTAAATTGCTTGATAACGCGCAATAAATCGCGTCGGGTAATTTGCCCCACCATGCGCCCTTCCTCATCCGCCACCACTAAGCGCCGAAAAAAGTGGCTAAAACACATGTGGGCCACAGTAAAAATATCGGTATTGGCCGGAATAGTAACAACCTCTTTAGTCATAAAATCGGATACCCGGCCGCTGGGCAATTGATGGTAATGATCTTTGGTAAGCAATATTAATACATCCTTTTCCGACAGAATCCCTACAATTTTATTATTATCATCGGTTACGACAGCACTGGTTACGCCTTTATCCAATAAGATGTCAATCGCTTTATAAACATCCATATCCGGACGCAATGTAATAAAAGTTTTGTCCATGAATTCATTTACTTTTGGAAGCTCTTCCATAATAGTCCTCCGATTTATTAAATTTTTGTTGATTATTTACACACCTTTCTGCAAACAGAAAATTTAAAAACTTACAGTTCTATGGATATTTATTATTCGGATTAAACTTCAGGATTGATCATCATTGGGCTTTGCTGCTCAGGCTGAATGTAAAATATAATATTCATCTTCCTTTTTCAAGATTTTTTTATATGTATATTTTTAACACTTTAAAAAAAAGTCCAAAATATCATTTAATATCCGGATTTTTCCCGGTCAGAGTTGATTCGATAAATGTAAAATGATAGATTCTTTTTTTATATAATTTGAAACCTTACACAGGAGTAACCTATGCCCGTAACCGACCTGGATCAAAAATCGGTAAGTGTTATCCGCGCACTCATCATGGACGGCACCCGTAAAGCCAATTCCGGTCATCCCGGCGGTGCCATGTCTTCTACGGACTTTGCTTATGTTTTATTCAAATATTTTCTGCGCTACAGTCCCGATAATCCCCAATGGTTTAACCGCGACCGTTTTGTGCTTTCCGCCGGCCATGAGTCCATGCTATTGTACTCATTGCTAACACTGGTTGGCTATCTTGATATAGAAGATCTGAAGAATTTTCGTCAATTTAAAAGCCGTACGCCCGGCCATCCGGAATCTCACTTAACTCCGGGCGTGGAAGCCACCACCGGCCCGTTGGGACAGGGCTTCAGTATGGCCGTGGGCATGGCCGCAGCCGAAGTATCTCTGCGCGCCCGATTGGGTGAGGATATTGTAAGTCATTATACCTACGTACTGGCCGGGGACGGCGACCTGCAGGAACCGGTTGCCCTTGGATCCGCTTCTCTGGCCGGGCATTTAAAACTGAACAAACTGATTGTTTTTTACGACCGCAACCGCATACAGATTTCCGGCCCTACTTCCCGGGCAGACAGTACGGACATGCGTAAAGTTTTTGAAGGCTTCCAATGGCGTGTGGTGGAAATTGACGGGCACAATCGTCAGACTATCCTTCAGGCTTTGGAAGAAGCGCGGAAGGTAACCGACCGACCGACGCTCATCATTGGCGATACCGTTATGGCCAAAGGTGCTGCGACGCGGGAAGGCGACCACGAAACCCACGGCGCGCCCCTGCCGGAAGAGGAAATTGCCGCAACAAAAGAAAAAATGGGACTGCCAGCCGACCAGAAGTTTTATCTGCCCGAAGACGTATTGCAGCATTTTCGTTCGCGATTTGCCGACCTGCGCAAGACGGAAGAAGAGTGGCAACATACTCTGCAGAATAAAAAAAACAATCCCGAGTTTGCCAATTTATGGCAGAATATTTTTAACGAAGTAACCGGCCAACAACTTTCAATCCCTTCGTTCGATGCCCCTGTTGCCACACGGGCCGCCTTCGGAAAAACCCTGGCCGCCTTTGCCGATCAACTGCCCCAGCTCATCGGCGGTTCGGCTGATTTGGAACCGTCCAATCAAACCCGTGCTTTTATGGAAAAAACCGGCGAGTTCACAGCGGACAGTCCGACAGGCCGGAATATATCTTTTGGCGTACGTGAGTTTCCTATGGGCGCTATACTAAACGGTATGGCCCTGCACGGCGGGTTACGTCCTTTCGGCGCTACGTTTCTTGTTTTTTCCGATTACGAACGTCCGGCCATACGGCTCTCGGCCATGCAAAAACTGCCGGTGCTGCATGTGTTTACGCACGACTCATTCTACGTGGGTGAAGACGGACCGACCCACCAGCCGGTGGAACATCTGGCCGCATTGCGGGCCATTCCTGATTTACTGGTTTTCCGGCCCGCAGACGCCAACGAAACAGCAGCAGCCATGCAAGTAATCATGAAGCAAACGGAACGCCCCTCTGCCCTTGCGCTCACCCGGCAAAAACTGCCCCTGTTGGATGTCGGACTGGCCTCGCCGGAAAATGTAGGCCGAGGCGCCTATATTGTACATGGTAACCCGCAAGAAACAGCAGATATGATTTTGATAGCCAGCGGATCGGAAGTCCATTTAGCTTTGGATATCGCCAAAAAATTATCCCATTTAAAAATACGGGTCATAAGTATGCCCTGCACAGAACTTTTTGATGAACAGGACGAATCGTATAAAAAATTGCTGCTACCGGATGAAGTTCGCTTCCGTGTTGCCATTGAAGCCGGCGTTACCTTCGGTTGGGAACGCTACACCGGTTTGGACGGCTGGGTATTCGGTCTGAATCATTACGGCGACTCCGCCCCTTATCAGGCCCTGGAAAAAGCCTACGGTTTTACGCCGGAACAACTGGCGCCGGTGATCGAAGAAAAATATAATACATTTAAAGAGTAAAAATGAATTGGTGAATGGATGGAATATGGGAGTGATGGAGTATTGGAGTGTTGGAGTGTTGGAGTATTGTAATATGCACGGTTAATATTCCCCATAATTCAACAATTCAGTAATCCAGCAATTCATCACCCCATTACTCCATCACTCCACTACTCCATTAACCCGTTTTGCAAAATATAAAGGACACTGGAATGCTAAAGCTGGCCATTGCCGCCGACCACGGCGGATATGAATTGAAAGAATACATTGTCAATTATTTGCGTTCCCGCCGGGATGTTGAAGTAACGGATTTAGGCACGGATACGGACAAACAGTCGGTAGATTACCCGGACTATGCGGCAAAGGTGGCCAAAGCGATTCAAAACGGCCGGGCGGAGCGCGGCATTCTGCTTTGCGGTACCGGTATTGGAATATCGATTACCGCTAATAAGTTTAAAGGGATTCGCGCCGCACTTTGCCACGACGCCTATACTGCCCGTATGAGCCGCGCCCACAACGACGCCAACATCCTGGCTATGGGTGGACGCACAACCGGTAAAGAAACCGCTATGGATATGGTGCGCATCTGGCTGGAAACCGAATTCGAAGGGGGACGTCATAGCCGCAGGGTTGGTAAAATAACGGAGTTGGAACAGAAGGAAATGTAACGGATTGTAGAAGCGGTAAATGTCACCCTTCGACTCCGATAAGTCGGGGCTCAGAAGGACAATGTAGCGTCATAGTGAGCCCCATCGAACCATGACGAATGGAACACAAAATAAGGTACACCACCCGGCTTCGACCCCGACAAGTCGGGACAAGCGAGGCTCAGCCTCCGTTCCCTGAGCCTGTCGAAGGGAACGGGTTTCGGCTTCGATCCCGACAAGTCGGGGCAGGCTTCGCCCATCCTTCGACGAGGCTCAGGATGACAGAACAGCGTCATGGTGAGCCCCGTCGAACCATTACGCGGCAAGTGACGGCATCAGATCAGCCTTTTGTCATCCTTCGACGGGGCTCAGGATGACAGAATGGCGAGGCTTAGGACGACAACCTAGCGTCATGGTGAGCTTGTCCGCCTCTGGCGGGCAACGTCGAACCATGACGAAGGGATATCAAGATAAGTTGTACTTCCCGGCTTCGATCCCGACAAGTCGGGGCTCAGGATGACAGAATGGCGAGACTCTGGAGGACAATGTAACGTCATGGTGATCCCTTCGACAGGACTTCGGCGTGAGCTCAGTCGAACGCTCAGGGACCATCCGTCGAACCATAACGCGGCTGTCACTAAAACCAATAGTTTATTCGTAACTTCTGTTTTAAACACAATCATTAAAAATTTTCCTGAAACCAATAAACCTTTTTCGCGTAGTGTTATGAGTCATCTCTATGATTATAATTATTCCAAATCATTTTTCACCAATCTATGGAGGTTTTTATGTTTAAGTTCACCCGCCTGAGTATTGCCCTGCTGATGGTGTTCTCTATCAGCCTGCCGATATTTGCCGCCGATGATGCGGCGAACATCGACATCCCTTACAAAAAATTCGTTTTAGATAACGGATTGACGCTTATCGTTCACGAAGATCACAAAGCCCCTATTGTAGCGGTAAACGTATGGTATCACGTAGGTTCTAAAAACGAAAAACCCGGAAAAACCGGTTTTGCTCACCTGTTCGAACATCTGATGTTTAACGGCAGCGAAAATTTTGACGACGAATTTTTTAAACCGTTCGAACAATCCGGCGCCACGGATATGAACGGAACCACCAACAACGACCGCACCAATTATTTCGAAAACGTGCCCATCAATGCCATGGATATGGCCTTTTGGATGGAATCCGACCGCATGGGGCACCTGCTCGGCGCCATCACGCAGGACAAACTGGACGAGCAGCGCGGTGTGGTACAAAATGAGAAACGTCAGGGTGAAAACCGGCCGTACGGTATCGTACGCCAGCTCATTCCGCCCAACACCTATCCCGAAGGCCATCCCTATTCCTGGACGGTCATCGGCTCTATGGAGGACCTCAACGCGGCTTCTTTGGAAGACGTGCATGAGTGGTTTAAAACGTATTATGGCGCAGCCAATGCCGTGCTGGTGGTTGCCGGAGATGTAAACACCGATGAAGTAAAAGCCAAAGTGGAAAAATATTTCGGCGATATTCCTTCCGGTCCGCCGGTAAGCCATCACGACGTGTGGATTGCCAAGATGGAAGGCAGCCACCGTTTAATCGCTCAGGACAGGGTACCACAGGCGCGCCTGTATAAAATCTGGAATATCCCCCAATGGGGTTCAACGGAAGCCGATTATTTGGATTTGGTCAGCGATGTGCTGGCTTCCGGAAAAAATTCCCGCCTGTACAAACGGTTGGTTTATGAAGATCAAATCGCCACCAGCGCA
Organism: Caldithrix abyssi; assembly: GCA_011369465.1. Classification (GTDB taxonomy): domain Bacteria; phylum Calditrichota; class Calditrichia; order Calditrichales; family Calditrichaceae; genus DRQG01. Next base: position 28,660 of record DRQG01000004.1, on the reverse strand, counting down.
TACGCTTATGTGGATCTGAAAGAAATTGCCGGTCAGTTTTACATCGACGTGATGGCCAAGCCGGGCGTTGATTTGGCCACCATCGAAAAAACGGTGGACGAAGAACTGGCCCGTTTTCTGAAAGAAGGCCCCACAGAAGAAGAGATGAAACGCATCAAAACACAGTATTTTGCCCGCTTTGTACGTGGCATTGAACGCATCGGCGGTTTTGGCGGTAAATCCGATATTCTGGCTCAAAACGAGGTGTATGCCGGAAGTCCGGATTATTATAAGAAGACCTTACAAACCATACAAAAAGCCACGGCCAAAGATTTGCTGCAAACAGCCCGTAAATGGCTCAGCGACGGTGTATTCATCCTGGAAGTGCACCCCTTTCCCAAATATTCAACTATAGAAAGCGATGTGGATCGTTCCAAACTGCCGGAGAACGGCCCGCCGCCTAAAGCCAAATTTCCTGCTATCCAGAAAGCCAAGTTGGATAACGGTTTAACCGTTATGCTGGCCGAACGCCACACAATACCGGTAGTGAATTTTAACCTGATCCTGGACGCCGGTTATGCCGCCGATCAGTTCGCCCTGCCCGGCACAGCCAATATGACCATGTCTATGCTGGACGAGGGCACAAAGAACCGTACATCGTTGCAGATCAGCGAAGAACTGGCGTTGTTGGGCGCCGACCTACAGGCCGGTTCCAATTTGGATGTTTCCACCGTAAGCCTTTCCGCTTTGAAAGAGAATTTGAAAGAATCACTGGATTTGTATGCCGATGTGATCCTAAACCCGATTTTTCCGGAAAAAGAATTTGAACGTTTAAAAAAACAGCAGATCGCCCAGATTAACCGCGAAAAGCAAACGCCCATTCAAATGGCCTTGCGCGTTTTCCCCGGCTTGCTGTACGGCCCCAATCATGCTTACGGCAATCCTTTTACCGGCACCGGCACCATCGAGGCGCTGAATAAAATGACCATAGCCGATCTGAAGAAATTTCATCAAACCTGGTTTAAACCCAATAACGCCACGATCATCGTTGTGGGCGATATTACCATGGATGAAATCAAATCCGAACTGGAAGATATATTTGACGACTGGCAGCCCGGCGATGTGCCGAAGAAAAATATTGCTCCGGTAGAACAGCCGGCAAAACCGATCGTCTACCTGATGAACCGCCCGGGCGCTCAGCAGTCGGTTATTCTGGCTTCTTTTCTGGCACCGCCCAAAGCCAACCCGGATGAGATTGCCATCGACGCCATGAATAAAATTCTCGGTGGTACGTTTACTTCGCGCATCAACATGAATCTGCGCGAAGACAAACACTGGTCTTATGGCGCGCGCAGCTTGATTGTAGGCGCCCGCGGACAGCGGCCTTATATCGCTTACGCGCCTGTTCAGTGGGATAAAACCAGCGAATCGATGCAGGAAATCATGAAAGAATTAAGCCAGTATGTTAGCGCAAAACCGGCTACGGAAGATGAGCTGGTAAAAATTAAAAATAACCAGATTCTTAGTCTGCCAGGCCGCTGGGAAACCATGCGCAGTGTGAGCGGATCGCTCTCCCAGATGGTGCAATACAATCTTCCCGAAGACTTCTGGTACACCTACCCGGAAAAAGTGCGCGGTCTCAATATCGATCAGATTCGCAGCGTAGCCAAAAAGGTCATTCATCCCAATAATATGATCTGGATTGTGGTTGGCGATGTGGAAAAGATTAAAGACGGCGTCGCCAAAACAGGCATCGGCGAAGTAAAAATGCTTGACGCCGACGGGAAAATTGTTCAGTAAATTTTATTTGAATAGGTAACAGATATAGTTATTTGTTCCAAGCTACCCATACCCATCCTTTCGGCTCTTTACGGGAGGATGGGTGAAGGGGTAGTTCGTACATGTAGCCCCATCTCCCTTTCCGCACATTCTGACTTTCAAAGAAAATAAAATCCCAGAGAGAGAGCGAACACCTGTAAGTGCCCTTTAAATCCGTGCACTTTGCCTACTACGTCCCGTGTGTTGAATGAATAGGCGTACCGCGCCACCAAAGAAATCTTGCTAATTACCAGTTCCCCTCTTATTTCCAGACCGTACATATCTTTATTGTTGGTTAAAATAGGTTCAGAATGCATGAATTGGTAATAGGGGGGGGTCGGCAGGGGTTCATCCTCTATTCTTTCGATGGTTTCTTCCTTTGACCTTCTGTCGATTAAAGCGGCATAGTACAAACCGGCGGATAATTGAAGCGTAAATTTATCCTTTACGGGCAGAGCAAAACCCGCTAAGATCGAGACGGTAACAAACCGATTCGTTTCTTTGACATTCTGAACGCGTATCTTGCCCGAGTACGCCGGATCATCGAGGTAAATCTCTTGCACCGGCAAATTTTCCACAAAAAAACGGTTTTCTTCGTAGCGCAATCCGGCGGTTACAAAATACGATTTGTCCATAAAATAGAAATAATCAAAGCCGATTTGGAAACCGTTGTCCTTTTGGGTGGATTGCAGATGGGACGCATTAATGCCCAGACTAAATTCTGCGCTTTCCCGGGCAGACAGGCCGCAGAACAAAAACAGCAGAAAAAACACGGTCAAAATTTTATGATTCATGATTTGGCCCCTGAGTTAACTTTATGGTCGTTCGACTTCTTCCAGTCGGTTTCATAAAATTTTAGAAAAGATAGTATCCGAGCGAAACCGTAAAGGTATGCAGGTGATCGTTAAATCCCTTCACTGGTCCCAAGGAGGAACGGGTATTTATCGAATAAGCATAAATAAAACCGATCACCGCTTTGCGCCATTGAAGTTCCGCCTGCGCTTGCAGGCCAAACAACCCTGCCGATGTATCCAATGCGCCTTCATCGTTACAGTCGCTATAGTATTTTATCCGATCAAAATCCGTGGAATCCGACGGTAAAAAACGGCCTTTAGCACTACTTGCCGACCGGGAAAGCGGCAGCGCTGTGTACAAGCCGGCTGAAACATTGAAAAACAGGTTTTTCTGCAGAACCAGCCGATACCCCGCGCCGATGCTCAAATTTAAAAAGCTGTTGGATTCATACAGATCCTCTGCGTAAAGATAGGTTGAGTTATCGGGATAGCAGTTGATCATTTTCAGCTTAAGGTCAGCCGCATAAAAATGTACCGTTTCGTAATGCCCCCCGACTCTCAGAAATAGCGCATCGGTCAGGTAGGCGCTGTATGAACCGCCGATACGGAAGCCCAAATCGCTTTGGGAATGATCCAGTTTGGCGGTATTTCGTCCTATTTCAAGTTTAAAATTGGCCTGAGCAAAAGAGGCTTCTGCTATAAACCACAGAAATAAGATAATAAAACTTGTTGTACGCATGGGTTGTTTTCCGGTTTTTAATTTTCGTATTGAAATCAGGATGGTACATCTGATAGAAATAAAACGAATATAGTAAGCGGGCGTTATTGCATCCAAATAATTTTATGATTACATTTGCACTCTTTCATCAGGCCACCGTAGCTCAGTCTGGTAGAGCAACTGATTCGTAATCAGTAGGTCGGCGGTTCGAGTCCGCCCGGTGGCTCTGTTTTTCTTGATCCTGCCTTACGACGCTCGGATAAAATCCCAAAAGACAAATAACAAACATATTTCATATTACAAATACAAAAGGATATCAAATCTGAACATTTGTACTGGTTTTTATCGGAGTCCTGTCAACTGTTATACTGAGCCCCAATGTCATCCTGAGCCCCGACTTGTCGGGGTCGAAGGATGATATAATTGTCTGGCAAGCATCGACTAAAGTCCGCGTCCTGGTTCTACACGTCCCGCCAGTAGCGGGACTGCTCACCATGACGCTACATTGTCTTACTGAGCCCAAAAGAATACCGGCCAATGTAAGCCAGACTGTTTGACATTTGTTTACTGATATTTATTTGGAATTTGACCATTGTATTTTGGAATTTCAACATCCTGCATCAGTATGCTCTTGCGTAGAATTGCCTGGCTTTCTATCTTGAAAGCATGATTTGTATCGTTACCGCTCTAAAAGAAGAATTACTGCCTTTTTTAAAAATATATAAAAAGGATTTTACCAAGGAGGCCATTGGCGAGGGCAGCCTGTACCGTTCCGGGAACCTGCATTTGCTGCGGGCCGGATTGGGTCGGCAGCGCAGTCAGCAAACGCTGGCCCTCTATTTGGAATCGCATCAACCGGATTTTGTACTCAACCTCGGATTGGCCGGCGCGCTGAGTCCACAGGCGCAAATCGGAAAGATTTATCACGTAGAACAGGTCCGCTCGGAGTATGACGACGACCCTGTTGAATTGTCCGTACACCGGGCCTTCTCTTCCCTGCCGGCGGCCGCCCTGCTTTCGGTAGAAGAAGCGGTTACGGGAAAGGAACGCCGTGACGCTTTGTATAATCAGTATAAAACCGCCCTGGTGGATATGGAAGCTTATGGGTTGGCGCGAACCGCCCGGAATTACCGGGTTGAATTTTACAGTCTGAAAATCGTCAGTGATTTTGCCGATGAGGAAGCGGTGGAAACAGTGCGAAAGCAATACAAAATTTTATGCGATACATTAGCCCGGTTTGTTATTAAATCGTGGGGGGATTGGTGAATTGATGGATTGATGAAAAGATGGCGTGTGTTTTTAATTAAAAAGTCATTAGGTCATTAGGTCATTGGGGCATTTGCAATTTAGCAGAATGTACGGTTTGTTCGTCATTCCGAGGAGTTTACGACGAGGAATCCCTTGTGTGCAAAGGCTTTGAAATAATACAACGGAGGGGATTCCTCACCCCAATAAATTGGGGATTCGGAATGACATCGCACTCATTATTCCATTACTCCATCACTCCAATACTCCATTAATCCACTAATTCATCAATCCAATAATTCATTAATTCAATAATTCAACAATTCATTCTACTCTTTATGCAAATTTCGGTCATCATCCCAGTGTATAACCGCCCGCAGGCGGTGCAAAGAGCGGTCAATTCCGTGCTGCAGCAAACAGAACCGCCGCTGGAAATCATTGTGGTGGATGACGGTTCTACGGAGGAAACTCCGCAGGTGCTGGCGCAATACGGCTCAAAAATAAAAATGGTCCGCCAAAGCCACCGCGGTGTGTCGGCAGCACGCAATGCCGGTATCAAACGGGCCCAGGCCGACTGGCTGGCTTTTCTGGACAGCGACGACGAATGGCTTCCGGAAAAACTGGCGGCCGCCCGGCGCTTTCACGAACAAAATCCCGACCTGCTCATTTTCCAGAGCGAAGAAATCTGGATACGCAACGGCCGGCGGGTTAATCCAAAGAAAAAGCATCAAAAATATGGCGGCTGGATTTTCAGGCAATCCCTTCCGTTGTGCATCGTTTCGCCTTCGGCTGTAGTGATTCATAAAAAACTGTTTGAGGAAGTCGGCTATTTTGACGAGGAACTGCCGGTTTGCGAGGATTACGATCTGTGGCTGCGCATTGGCCGGCGCTACCCCATCGGTTTGGATAGTACGCCGCTTATACGAAAATACGGCGGACATGCCGACCAGCTTTCCCGTAAATACTGGGGGATGGATTTATACCGGATAGCGGCAATGGAAAAGCATCTGGCCGATCCGGCTCTATCCGAAGCGGAACAGCGTTGGGTCCTGGAAGAAATTATAAAGAAATATACGGTTTTAATTTCCGGCGCAGAAAAACGCGGCAAGCAGGTTAAAGAATGGAAACAAAAAAAAGTCCTTTACCAAAATCGCCTGCGCAATCTTCTATAAAAATAATTGGCGTTTTGTATCTTCTATTTTGTTTCAGTATATTTTATCCAACGCATCTAATTCTGCCGGTCAACCGCAAATGCCTTAACTGAATAAGAGACTTTAGTGGAATCAAAAAAGTTACCGGAAAACTCTGCCCTGTGGGTTGATGAACATGGGGATTTTTTATACCGCTACGCCTATCTGCGGGTGAATAGCAAAAATCTGGCCGAGGATCTGGTTCAGGATACTTTTCTTTCCGCGCTAAAATCGTATGATTCCTTCGGGCAGCGCAGTTCGATTCGCACCTGGCTGGTAAGTATTCTTCGTAATAAAATCATCGACCATTACCGTAAAACCGTACGCCGCAAAGACATAGAGGTGGAAACCGATCCTGACCATGATTTTTACGAGGAAGGGCCTATGGCGGGACGCTGGAGGGAAGACCGGACGCCGGGTGATTGGGATCTGCATCCCGGAGAGGCGCTTCGGCAAAACGAATTTATGCGCATTCTGCGCCAGTGCCTGGAAATATTACCCGAACGCATTTCTTCCGTTTTTATTCTGCGCGAAATCGACGGGCAAAACAGCGAAGAAATATGTAAGGAACTGGATATTTCGCCGTCTAATCTCTGGGTTATTTTACACCGGGCGCGCACCCAGTTGCGGCGTTGTCTGGAACGTGATTGGTTTGGGAAAAAACAACAAAAGGATTTATAATAGTGCAATCTATCGTAACCTCCGTCAAAAAAATAGTTATGAAACTAATCGCCATGGCAACCCCGTCCTGCGACGTAATTACACATAAAATATCCGAATCGTTCGATCGTCAACTTTCTTTATGGGATCGCGTCCGAATTCGTCTGCATGTTTGGAGTTGCGTATTCTGCGAACGATACCGCCGGCAGTTAATTATGATCAATGATTTTCTTCAAAAGATCAGTGAAGAAGATTTGAGCGATGTGCATCTGTCCGCAGAAAAAAAAGAACGGATTAAAGAGTCTATGAAACACTAAAACCGTAAGACTCCGGTTTAATTTATTATTGCACCCCTGAACCGGTTATCCCTATTTTACGCTATCCGAAAGCAGTTTTCAGTAGATCATATATTTGCATCTTTTTTCTGCGGTGTAAGGTTCCTTTACCGCTTACGTCTATTCAGCCTGATCCGGAAAAAATGACAACCCCGGCTGTTAACTGACGGATAGCCGGATTCAAATCGACAAAATTCGAACTAAATTTAAAGGAGCAAAAAATGATATCTTTGTATTTAAAATTCCGCCAGGCAGTGAGCAATTTATCCGACCTGCCGCCTCTGTTTTTTCGATTGATTTTGAGTTACGGTTTTTATGAACCGGCCATGAAAAAACTCAATAATTTCGAAGCTATTGCGCAATGGTTTGGAAGCCTCGGGATGCCTTTTCCCACCGTGAATGCCTTTATGGCCACCGCCACGGAAACCAGCGGTTTTATACTGCTCTTTTTAGGGCTGGGCACACGGATTATTTCCATACCCCTTATTGTTGTGATGATTGTAGCCATCGTAACCGTCCATCTGCCCAACGGATTTTCAGCGGGTAACAACGGTTACGAAATTCCGCTCTATTATATGCTGATGTTGATCAGTTTAATCATCACAGGCCCGGGAAGAATCAGTCTGGATGCCATAATTGAGAAAAAATACAGCGATCGGTAAAAAGCAATCTGTTTTTATGAGATGCCTTCCCATTGCCTTAGATCAGGAAGATTCCGACAAGGCGTCTCATTTTTTTGATTCTGACTTACACTTGTCCGAAACGGGCTTTACAGGACTGACCGATCGACATCATCCGGTAACTAACCCCACAACCCCCTTTTGCTTCCCCTCTTGCTAAGCTTAGGCGCTGTGGCATGGGGTAATGAAGGCGGGCGGTGGAACAAAGAGTCTTATGATTAAACAAACCGCCCTAAAATCTATTCTCAGCCGCATGCATAAAACAGGCAGCGATAAGGAAGCCGTACGCACCCTGTACCGGTTTCTTATCAGCGAAGACACGAAAAATCTCTTGCACATCAATCCCAACTATATGGCGGTGCATTGCCGTTTTAACAGAGAAACGATGCTGCAATTGGTTATTGAAGGTGTTATACAGGGATTATTCGAGATGCATTGGGATATTGTTTGCCCTCATTGCGGCGGTCTGGCCGATCATACACATCATTTGAGCGGGATTAAATCGGACAATTACTGCCAATCCTGTCAGGTTAATTTCAGTAATTTTGCCGATCAAAATATTACGGTAACCGTTTCGCTTCAACCGGAATTGTTTGATGAACCGCCTGGTGAATATGTGAGCGATGCCGGAAATAGCGACGATCGCCTTCGTCCGGTTACAGCATTGGACCTGATAGGTATCCCGGCTTTTCGTAAACATTTCAGCAATCAGATACCGGCTCTGGATCAATCTATAAAAATACGTTCCGTAAGCGTGCTATTTACCGATTTAATTCATTCTACCGCACTTTATTCACAAATGGGCGACTTAAATGCCTATGCTTTTGTGAAAGATCATTTCGATCTCTTGTTTGGGGAGATTGTCCGCCACCAGGGCGGTATAATAAAGACCATCGGTGATGCGGTGATGGCGGTATTTCAGGATGCCAAATCGCCGATCCGGGTATCCTTTCAGATAAAAGACATTTTTATGAAACTGCTAAATAATCGTTTTGGTATAGATGACGGCGGAATTAAAATGGGAATAAGCTCCGGAACCGCTCTTATCGTTAACATGAACGATAATCTGGATTTATTTGGTTCAACGGTAAACCTGGCTGCTCGTATCGTAAACCTGGCCGACAGGGATTCGATCGCGGTTACTCCGGCCATTCTGGAAGACCTTGAAGTACAAAAATTTCTGGCCAAAGAAAATTTAATCGTTAAAACTTTAAAAGAAAAACTCAAAGGCATTCCCGGTATCAGTGATATTCATCTGCTTATCCGGGAGAAAGAGCAAGGATAGTATGCTGGCTGCAAACCTTTTTCCACGTTATTCTTTAAAGGCCATCCCCGTAGTTAATAAAGCACAAATGGTCGAAGTCGATCGTTTGATGATTGAAGAGTACGGCATCAGCCTTGAACGAATGATGGAGAATGCCGGAAGGAATCTCGCTATACTGGCATCGGTGCGGTTTTTAAAACCGTACAGAGAAAGCAAACGGGTTGCCGTTCTGGCCGGAAGCGGCGGTAACGGCGGCGGCGCGCTGGTATGCGCCCGACATTTGCACAACAGGGGAGTTTATGTGGATATTTTTCTGACAAAAGATCCCGGTCAATATCGGGGAGTACCGGCAGAACAGCTCAATATTGTAAAAAGAATGGGCATAAACATACTTGATCAGGCGCCGTCGTCGGAATCGGCAAGCTATCATTTAATCGTCGATGGCATTATCGGTTACAGTTTGCGGGACGCCCCGACAGGAGGGGCTGCTCTGTTGATTAAATGGGCAAATAAAACCGGTATCCCCGTTCTTTCATTGGACATACCCTCGGGGATGAATTGCAATACAGGCGAAATACATTCTCCTGCCATCAAAGCGGATGCGACAATGACATTGGCCTTGCCAAAAACAGCTTTCCTGAATCCTTCGGCAAAAGAATACTTTGGCGAACTGTATCTGGCCGATATTTCCGTGCCTCCTTCTTTGTACACCCGGCCATCTCTAAACTTACCTTCCTCTTTTATTTTTAATGACAGTTATATTATTCGTTGCACTTTTTAAAATAGCAATGCATACCAAGCATAGCTCAAATTGCGTAAGTTTATGTTTTTTAACAGATTCTGTTATCTATTTTAAACCGATGTGTTTATATTGAAAAATTTAAAAAATTTAGTGATTTTGGTATTTTTTTTATTATATTTATATAAAAACTTATAGTTGAGCTGTCGAGCGGCGGAACATGTAGTTATTACAGCATTTTTACAGCTATAATGATATTTTTTTTCAAGATACTCTGGTTGTTTTTAAAATAATTATCTAGAAAAGAAAACTCTTTCCGTTTCATTACAATTATTTCGTCCTATCTATCATTGTCGTTAACAATTTGATTATTATTGTACGTGCATAATTGACTTAATATTAAGAATAGTTTTACCGTCGTTTAAAGATGGGATTCGTTAATTTGGTAAGGGAGACTCGAAATGTCCGTATCCATCGTTACCAAACGTACCACCTACTCCACGTATGATACAATTACAGATGTCCTCATTCAAAGAGCAGACAAAGAAGGCCAAAAACCGGTATATACCTTTCTAAATGAAGATCGAAATAACGCCGGTACAATTCGGTTTGAGGAATTGTTTGCAAGAGCCAAAGCGTTAGCTGCCCGACTCCAAACCGAAGGCTTTACAGGAGAACGCATCATTCTTCTTTTACCTCCGGGATTGGAATATCTGATTGCCTTCTACGGCTGTCTGTTAGCCGGCACGGTGGCCGTTCCATCTTATCCCCCCGATCCATATCGTTTGAATCGGTCGCTGCCGCGTTTATATGCAATGGCTGAGGACGCTGAAGCGGTAGCAGTTATAACCAACCAATCCATAAAAAAATTATTCCGTTTATTGGCCGTAAAAGAAAAAATACAGTCCATATTTAACTTAAAGAGAATTAATCGATATATTCCGGGTTATCCTTCACAAGACAACATATTGACGACGATAAAGCCTTTATTAAAACTGAAATGGTTTGATATAGACAAAATTGACTTTTCTTTTGCCGACTACTGGCAACTTCCTTCCATTACGAAACATGACATTGCCTTTCTTCAATACACATCCGGTTCCACGGGAAATCCGAAAGGGGTTATGATTAGCCATGGCAACCTAATAAGCAATTTGGAGCAGAAACGACGAGCACTGGGTTTGAACTCTTCTTTCGGCGCTGTAATGTGGTTACCGCTTTACCACGATATGGGGTTGATCGGCGGCGTACTGCAAAGCCTGTATTCCGGGGTTCATCTGCGTTTTATGTCGCCTATTGATTTCCTGCAGCATCCCATCCGCTGGCTGGAGGAAATACACAAGGCAGATGAAGAGAGCATATTTAGCGGTGGCCCCAATTTTGGATACGATTTGTGTGCCCGCAAGGCCACTTTGGAAGATATCGCAAAACTCGATCTGTCCAAATGGCGCGTAGCGGTCAGCGGCGCCGAACCGGTGCGTGCGGAAACGTTGCGCCGGTTTTGCCGGACATTTGAAGCAGCCAACTTTGATCCTAAAGCATTCTTCCCGGGCTATGGTTTGGCCGAAGCCACGCTTATTGTCAGCACATCTCTGCGGGGCAAGCCGCCCCACACGGTTCATTTCCATTCCGAACTGTTAGGTAAAAAGCACGCCGTTCCGGTAGATGCGGATCATCCACAGGCTACCGAATTTGTAAGCTGCGGAAAACCGGTGGAAAATATTGACGTGCGTATCGTAAATCCCGAAAACAAATGCCTCTGCCCGGATAGCACCGTCGGTGAAATTTGGGTAAAAGGAGACAACATATCCCGTGGGTACTGGAATCGACAACATGAAAATGAAATCATATTTGAGGCTTATACCTCGGACACCGAAGAAGGCCCGTTCCTGAGAACGGGGGATTTGGGTGTTCTGCTTGAAAACCACTTATACATCGTAGGCAGAATAAAAGATTTAATTATTCTTCGCGGTAGAAATTATTATCCGCAGGATATTGAATATACCGTAGAAAAATGCGACCAGGCCATCCGGCCCGGTTGCAGTGCGGCTTTCAATCCCGACGAGACTAAAGCCGAACGGTTGTTTATTGTCGCTGAAGTACGTTCTACCTCAAAACCGAACTTAAGGGGACTGGTTGAAAAAATCCGCCAGGCTGTTGTACATGAACATGAAGTTATCCCCGATCGGATAAGCCTTATTCCGCCCCGGACTATTCCCAAAACTTCCAGCGGAAAAATTCAGCGCCGGGAGTGCAAATCGATGCTGCTGGAAAAGCGCCTGCCCATCGTATTGGACTGGTGGAAAGATCATACCGGGGACAGAATTCTTGAAAGTACCTCATCCGCAACATCACCTTCAACAGACCAATCGAATACTCCGAAGCTTATTAATGAAATTCGCAAAATCGTGGCCTTTACTCTGCAAGTTCCCGAAAAGGATTTGAAAGACAATAAACCGTTACAAGGGTTTGGTATCGACTCTCTGGCTGCCTTGGAGCTTAAAAACGCCATCGAAGAAACATATCATGTAGAAATTACCATTAGTTCTTTGCTAAAAAAAGCGACCGTAGCTTCCATCACCCAATTTGTCGAGCAGTATGGAACTAAAGGTGCTATAGATGAAGATCTCAGGTTGGTTCAGATAAGGAGAGAAGAAGCCGAAATACCGGAGTCCTTTCCGCTTTCCTACGGTCAACGTGATTTATTTTTTCAACACCAACTCAATCCGAAAAGTATTTTCAATCCTGTCTATGCCTTTCGTCTGTTATCACCGGTTGATGAAACACAATTTCGTGATGCGCTGGCGGTACTGATAAAACGTCACGCCCAGTTACGGGCAACCTTTCACATGGAGCAAGGTCAGCCGGTGCAACGCATTCACAAAGAAATGCCAGCGCCTTTTGAAATTCGTAAGATGAATTTTTCCCATGAAAGCGAAATTCTGGCTGAAATCGAAAAAGAAGCAAAAAAACCGTTTGATTTAGCCAACGGCCCTTTGTTTAATTTCATTTTGTTCCAACCGGCGAACGGCCATTCGATCCTTCTGTTTAAAATGCATCACATCATTTGTGATATGTGGTCGCTTTCCATTCTGATAGATGAGCTGGCCACATTGCTCAGGAATGGGGATCAAACAAATCCACTGCCGCCGATAAAATATGACTATTCCTACTTTGTTCAATGGCAACGCCACTTTCTGCAGGAAAGGGAAAACGAATTACTGGCCTTCTGGAAGTCCCGATTATCCGGCGAACTGCCCTTATTGAATCTCCCGACCGACCGGACCAGGCCATCTGTACCGACCTATACCGGGGTAACCGTTCATACGGCGTTAGGCATTAACCTGTCCCGACGCCTGCGCACACTCTCCGAAATTCACGGAGTAACGCTTTTTATCACCATGCTTTCCGCATACGCTGTTTTGCTCAATCGCTATACAGGTCAGTCGGAAGCGGTGATCGGTATCCCCACGGCAGCACGCACTCAAGCGGAATTTTCCCGTATTTTCGGCTATTTTGTGAACGTATTGCCGCTCAGGATTCATACCGATACATCAGTACCGTTTTATAACTTTCTGCACAATCTGGAAGAGCAAGTTAGTTTGGCCTTCGACTATATGGACTATCCCATGGGGTTGATGGTTGAAAAACTGATGTCCTTTCGCGATTCTGAACATACACCGTTATTTCAGAACATATTCGTATTTCAAAAAACCCCGCTTCATCGGGATAACAGCATAACCGACCTGGCTTTGGGTAGAGAAGGCAGCCGGATTTCTCTGCATGGCGTTACATTAGAGTCTCTTAAACTGAACATCCAAACCGCTCTGTATGATTTAACCTTTATGGTTGCTGAGTCCGGAGAAGATATTCATATAACCGTAACGGGTAATGCGGATATATTTGAAAGAACTACCATTGAACGTTTCCTTCATCATTACCGTCAAATATTGCGATGTATTTCTAAAAATACTCTCATATCTGTAAACAGAATTCCTTTATTAAGTTCTGTCGAAGCTCGGCGTATCTGTAAATTAATGCATTTTAATAAACAAAAGAATATCCAATTCCATCCCGTACACCGTCTAATTGAAGAACAAGCCCAATCCCGTCCCCTTAAAACAGCTCTTATTTTTGAAAAAGATCAACGGAATTACAATGAATTGAACGCCGAAGCCAACCAATTAGCCCGATATTTGTCCGATTTGGGGATTGGCAGAGAATCCACTGTAGGTATTTGTATGGAACGGCGCCCGCTCATGATTGTATCCATATTGGCCGTTCTCAAAACAGGCGCTGCTTACATTCCTCTTGATCCGGCATTACCGGACGAACGTATCAGGTATATTTGCCACGATTCAGGTACAAAACTTATACTTACATCAGCAAAATTGTATAAGCGTCTTGAAAAATCGGACCTTAGCTTACTTAACCTGGAATCCACTCAGGATATATATAAACAATTGCCCTCCGAAAATCTTAATATCCCCGTCTATGCGGAACAATTGGCTTATATTATTTATACCTCCGGAACAACCGGTAAACCCAAAGGGACCATGCTCAGTCATGGCGGTCTTTCGAATAATATTCAGAGTATGACAAAAAAATTTCATATTGAGCCGGACAGTCGTATTTTAAATTTTGCATCTTTTAGTTTCGACGCTTCCGTTGAGGAAATTTTCACCGCTCTTTGCAACGGAGCTACACTGGTTTTGCCATCCGAAAAAACCGTGCATTCTCTTTTTGAACTTCATCATCTTATTAATACGTATGAAATCACCAACCTTACCCTTTCCCCCTCCATGTTATCTGTTATGGGAGACGTATCACTGCCTTCGCTGCGGTCTCTTGTTTCGGCGGGAGAAAAATGTAGTAGTGAATTAGCCGGACGCTGGCGGGATATCCCACATTTTATCAATGCTTACGGCCCCACCGAAGCTACCATTTGTACAACGACCTATGAAATGAGCAAGGACCTGAATTGTAATATTGTTCCAATTGGCAAACCCATTGACGGAGTAGAAGTGTATGTATTGGATGAACATTTGAATTTATTACCTGCCGGTGTACCGGGCGAATTATATATAGGGGGTAAAGGGTTGGCCCGCGGGTATATAAACAGACCTGATCTTACAGCCGCAATGTTTATTCCCAATCCTTTTGGGGGGCCGGGAGAACGATTGTATCGCAGCGGCGATCTGGTCAAATATCTGCCCGACGGCAATCTCGTATTTTTACACCGTGTGGACAGACAGGTTAAATTACGCGGTTACCGCATTGAACCGGACGAAGTTGAATGCGCTATGAAAGAGTTTCCCGGCATTAACGATGCCCTCGTTTTTCCGGATCAAGAAAACAATTCATTAATCGCATATTACATTCCCGAAAACGAAAATAACCCCAAAAAAATAAGCGAAGCGGAATTACGAAGTTATTTAAACCACCACATCCCTTCTTATATGGTACCGGCCCATTTAATATCCATTGAATCCATTCCGCTAACATCCAACGGCAAAGTGAATTATAGAGCATTACCGCAACCGAGTAGGACGGCAAACGTTACCGTCAGGCCGAAGAACGATCTGGAAGAAAAATTGCTCGAGATATGGAAAAAAGTATTACACACCGATAGCATCAATCCCCTGCAAAACTTATTTGAATTGGGCGGTCATTCCATTCACATTCTTCAAATTCAGAACGAAATAAAACAAAAGCTTAATTTTGAACTTAATGTCGTGGATATTTTCCGCTATCCCACTGTGCGTTCTTTAGCCGACTTTTTGGTTTCCGGAAAAAATTATTTATCGCATCAGTTAAAATTGGCCAGAAATCGGGCTGAGAGGCAAAAGGAAGCGACGCGCATCCAGCGCAAATCGTATCAGAAAAGGAAGAAAAAGTAAGTTATGTTATTTACTTTCCTGAACAATAGATTGATCTCTTCCGAGTACAAAGATTAAATTTATAATTTATCTTAAGCTCGCTTAAAACGGATTTTATAAAATAAAATTTGACACCGATCTGTCCACACCGTATATTTGCCAAAATTTTTTTACACGGTATTGTATAAATATGCAAAACACAACAAAAAATATATCCGCAAAAAATACCATCATTGCCTTGCGACGGTTGGATGGTCGTGTTTTGCCCGTTACTTTCTTAAACCTTCCTTTAGATGTATTACTTCTGCTCGGGATAATTATAATTAGCCTGCTTATTAGCATTCTGCTGATAGGCTAACGACTGGTCAATCCCGGGAACACACCACATTATTTAAACGCACTTTAACAAAATAAACAGGTTTTCGGGATTGACCCGGAGCGGGATTCGTATATCTGGAGGAAATTCACTTTGACCGGAAGGAGTGGATTTGCGTTCGGATTTAATCAAGAAAGGGATCGATCGTGCCCCGCATCGCAGCCTGCTGCGCGCCACAGGCGTTATTACCGCAGACGAAGATTTTGACAAACCGTTCATAGGTGTGGTCAATTCGTACACCGATCTGGTGCCCGGGCATGTTCATCTGCAGGAATTTGGAAAAGCCGTAAAAGAGGTCATCCGGCAAAACGGCGGGTTGCCCTTTGAGTTTAACACCATCGGCGTGGATGACGGCATAGCCATGGGGCATATCGGTATGCGCTATTCTTTGGCCAGCCGCGAATTGATTGCCGACAGCGTGGAAACCATGGTAGAAGCCCACCGGCTGGACGGAATGATTTGCATAACCAATTGCGATAAAATCGTGCCCGGCATGTTGATGGCCGCAGTCCGCTTAAACATACCCGCTATATTTGTCTCCGGCGGTCCGATGAAGGCAGGCAAATTGGATTCGGGCAAAGTGGTTGATTTAATTTCCGTATTCGAAGGCGTCGGTCAGCATCAGCGCGGTGAAATTGATGATACCGCTTTAAAAGATCTGGAAGTACACGGTTGTCCCACTTGCGGATCGTGCTCGGGCATGTTCACGGCCAATTCCATGAACTGTCTTTTGGAAGCGCTGGGGATGGCGCTGCCCGGCAACGGCACCATTCTTGCCGTGGATGATCGTCGTTTGGAGCTGGCCAGACAAGCGGCCTCTCAACTTTTGTACTTAGTAGAAAAAGATATCAAACCGTCGGACATCCTTACTCCGGCTTCCTTTCGCAACGCTTTTGCACTGGATATGGCCATGGGCGGCAGCACCAATACCATTTTGCACGCCCTGGCTGTTGCCAACGAAGCAGGCCTTCATTTCGATTTGCAGGAGCTTAATGAGATTGCAGCCAAAGTACCGTATATCTGCAAAGTGAGTCCGGCAACCCCCACCGTGCACATGGAGGATGTGGATGCCGCCGGAGGCATTCCGGCCATTTTAAAAGAGATATCTAAAATAGACGGTATTCTGGATACGAGCACCCTCACCGTTACGGGAAAAACTTTGGGCGAAAATATTTCTTCCGCACAAATCACCAATAATCAGGTCATACGTCCGCATAATGATCCCTACTCAAAAAGCGGCGGTTTGGCCATTTTGTTTGGCAATCTGGCGCCGCAGGGCTCTGTAGTTAAAACCGGTGCGGTAGTGGATGAGATGTTGCAACATAAAGGACCCGCCCGCATCTACAACTCACAAGACGAAGCATTGGAAGGCATTTCCAAAAATGAAATTCAGCCCGGCGATGTGGTGGTTATTCGATACGAAGGGCCAAAAGGCGGGCCGGGCATGCCGGAGATGCTCTCCCCCACCAGCGCCATCATGGGTATGGGGTTGGGTTCGCAGGTGGCTTTAATTACCGACGGGCGTTTTTCCGGAGGCACGCGCGGCGCCTGTATCGGCCACATCTCACCGGAAGCGGCGGAAGGCGGGCCAATTGCCGCTCTGCGGGACGGAGATATCATATCCATTGACATTCCTAACAAAATCATACATGTGGAACTAAGCCCGGAAGAACTGCAAGAACGCTTGACTCACCTGCCTTCCTTTCAACCTAAAATAAAGAGAGGTTATTTGGCCCGTTACGCGGCAATGGTTACATCAGCCAATACAGGCGCAGTACTAAAAAATCCTTTGGAGGAACATAACAATGAGTGATAACAACAAACCCAAACTTACCGGCGCAAAGATATTTTTCGAATGTTTACGACGGGAAGGTGTGGAATATATTTTCGGCATTCCCGGCGGCGCAACCATTAAGATATATGAAGAATTGTATGATATAGATTTTTTAACCCATATTCTGGCCAAGCATGAACAAGGCGCCACGCACATGGCCGAGGGTTACGCCCGCGCTACCGGAAAAGTGGGCGTGGTACTGGTTACATCCGGACCTGGCGCTACGAATACGGTTACCGGTATTGCAGACGCCTATATGGATTCCACACCTATTGTCGTGTTTACCGGACAAGTCCCTACACAGCTTATCGGCAACGACGCCTTTCAGGAAGCTGATATTATCGGTATTACCCGGCCGATTACCAAACACAGCTTTTTAGTAAGAAAAGTAGAAGACCTGGCGCCGGTAATCCGCAAAGCATTTTATCTGGCCTCTACGGGACGCCCCGGCCCGGTGGTTGTGGACTTACCCAAAGACATGCTGAATTCCGAAACGACGTTCAATTACCCGGAACAAATACAAATACGTGGTTACAAGCCCACCTATAGCGGTCACTCCAATCAGATTCGTAAGGCGGCTAAAATGATTCAGCAGGCCAAACGTCCTTTGCTTTATGTTGGTGGCGGCGTAATTATGTCCGATGCTTCAAAGGAATTGACCCGCTTTGCCCGTCAGAATACGCTGCCTGTAACCATGACTCTGCAGGGACTGGGCGCTTTTCCGGGTACCGATCCGCTTTCACTGGGCATGCTGGGTATGCACGGTATGTACTGGGCCAATCAGGCTGTAAATCACTGCGACGTACTGGTGGCATTGGGGGCCCGCTTCGATGACCGGGTTACCGGAAAGATAGACACCTTTGCCGTTGACGCCTATAAAATTCATGTGGATATCGATCCGACGGCCATCGAAAAAAACGTGCTGGTCGATCTGCCGATTGTAGGAGATGTGAAAAAAGTCCTGGCGGATTTGATCGAAGCGATGCCCGGCAAACCGGATACCGCGGGCTGGTTACAGCAAATACGCGCCTGGCAGGAAGAATGTCCTTTGCCTCTGGAAACCGCTGACGGCTATCTGCGTACCAGTTACGTAATCGACCGCCTTTCGGAAAAAACCAAAGGCGAAGCGGTGATTGTATCCGACGTCGGCCAGCATCAAATGTGGATTGCCCAGTATTACAAATTTACCAAACCGCGCTCGCATCTGTCCAGCGGCGGCCTTGGTACAATGGGCTTTTCCGTGCCGGCAGCTATCGGCGCCGCCTTTGGAGTGAAAAAACGCCCTATCATATCCATTAGCGGTGACGGCGGTTTCCAGATGAATCTGCAGGAGTTGATCACTGCAAAAGCATACAACCTGCCCATCAAGTTCTTCATCATCAACAACAGTTTCCTCGGTATGGTACGCCAGTGGCAGGAATTGTTTCATGCCGAAAAATACAGTTTTACCGATTTGAGTAAATACAATCCGAATTTTGTGAAATTAGGCGACGCTTTGGGTATTCCATCTTTCTCGGCCGAAACCATTGAAGAAGTGGATGAGGCGATGGATAAAGCCCTGCAAATCAACGACCGGCCGGTGCTGGTGGAATTTCGCGTATTGAAAGAGGATATGGTATTTCCCATGGTGCCTGCCGGCGCTTCTATTTCGAGTATGATAATGGAACGTTTGAACCCAAAGAGGATGGTATAATTATGAGACATACGATTAGTTTGTTGGTCGAAAATACTTTTGGCGCCTTTGACCGCATAGCCACTATGTTCAGCGCCAAAGGGTTTAACATTCACAGTATTTCCATTGGCGAAACGGAAATTCAGGATATTTCGCGCATGACTATTGTTACCTCGGGCGATGACCAGATTATTGAGCAAGTAGTCAAACAACTCAACCGGCTGATTGATACCGTTAAAGTGGTCGATTTAACGGAACAGGACCGAACAGAGCGTGAGCTGGCACTGATTTCGGTTAATTATCAGAAGGGGTCTCTGGAAGAAATTAAAAATATCAGCGACATTTTCCGTGGTAAAGTGGTGGACATCAACAATAAGAGCATCACGTTGGAAATAACCGGGCCTCCGGCTAAAATCAACGCCGTGGTTAATGTATTGATGCCGTACGGCATTAAAGAGATGGCCCGTTCCGGCACTGTGGCTCTGCGCCGCGGCGAGCAAGTACGGCATCCGAAAAAGGAAATGGTATAAAAGAGGAAGGATGAAATGGTGAATCAGTGAATTGTCGGGATTTGCAGAACAATGGAGTAATGGAGTAGTGGAGTGCTGGAATGATGGAAATAAATTATATCCAATACTTCATTACTCCACTTATCCAGCAATCCAACAATTCATTAATTCAATAATTCAAAAATTCAATTTTTCAAAACCGATAACCTGTAAGGAGAGACCATGCAAGTGTACTACGATAAGGACGCGAATCTGGATTTATTAAAAAACAAGAAATTGGCCGTACTGGGTTTTGGCAGCCAGGGACACGCCCACGCCCTGAATCTAAAAGAGAGCGGCATGAATGTTTGCGTGGGTCTGCGCAAAGACAGCGTTTCGTGGAAGAAGGCCGAGGACGCCGGTTTGGCGGTTAAAGAAACCGCCGGAGCTGTTCAATGGGCCGATGTAGTGATGGTGCTGCTGCCTGATCAATACCAGAAAAAAGCGTATGAAGAGTCCATCGCTCCCAATCTGGCAGAAGGTAACACGTTGGCTTTTGCCCACGGTTTCAATATTCATTACAAGGAAATCGTGCCGCCGTCCAATGTAAACATCATTATGATCGCCCCCAAAAGTCCGGGACATCTGGTACGGCGAACCTATCAGGAGGGCAAAGGGACACCCTGCCTGATCGCCGTGGAACAGGATTATACGGGCGACGCCAAAGAGCTGGCGCTGGCCTGGGCTAAAGGCATCGGCGGCACACGGGCCGGCGTGATCGAAACCACTTTCAAAAACGAAACCGAAACCGATCTGTTTGGCGAGCAGGCCGTTCTCTGCGGCGGTTCGGCCGAGCTGATTAAAGCCGGTTTTGAAGTGTTAACCGAAGCCGGTTATCCGCCCGAGTTGGCCTATTTTGAGTGTATGCATGAAATGAAACTGATCGTGGATTTGTATTACGAAGGCGGGCTGTCGCGGATGAATTATTCGGTAAGCGATACGGCCGAATACGGCGGCATGACCCGCGGTCCGCGCGTTATTACCGAAGAAAGTAAAAACGCCATGCGTGACATTCTGAAAGAAGTGCAAAATGGCTCTTTTGCAAAAGAATGGATCGAGGAAAACGAAAAAGGACAGCCTAATCTGGAAAAATTGCGTAAAGAGAATCGCGAGCATCCGATCGAAAAAGTGGGCGCCACTCTGCGTAAAATGATGGCCTGGCTGCCCGGGCAAAAGTAAATATACATGGTATAAAAAAATCACAAGTTAAAGGCGTCATTGCGAATGCAGCGCAGCGAAATGAAGCAATCTACTGTTTAATGTATGAGGATTTCTACGCTGCGATAAATTGCAGCCCGGATCGAAGATAGCCAATTTTTAGAATTGAAATAAATATGAGGTACAACACATGACCATCAAAATCACTCTTTTACCCGGCGACGGCATCGGGCCGGAAATTACCGATGCCGCGGTGGAAGTGATGAAACACGTCGCCGAAAAATTTGACCTTAGCATGGAGTTGACTGAAAAAGCCATAGGCGGCAACGCCTACGACGCTTTCGGTACTCCCCTTCCCGATGACACGCTGCAAGCCTGCTACGAATCCGACGCGGTACTTCTGGGCGCTGTGGGAGGTTACCAGTGGGAAGAACTCCCGCATCATTTAAAGCCGGAAGCGGCTCTGCTTAAATTGCGCAAGTCGTTGGAACTGTTCGCCAATATCCGTCCGGCACGGGTATATTCATCGTTTTCCGGAGATTCTTCTCTCAAAAAAGAAGTGCTTCAGGGTACCGATTTTATTGTATTGCGCGAACTGACCGGCGGTATCTACTTTGGCCAGCCGCGCGGTTACGATGCTGAGAAGGGCTGGAACACTATGGTGTATCAAAAACACGAAATTGAGCGTATCGCCCGGCGCGCTTTCGAAATTGCCAAACAGCGCAGCGGTAGGGTTACCTCCGTGGATAAAGCCAATGTGCTGGAGGTATCGCAGTTCTGGCGCAACGTGGTGGCCGAAGTGCACAAAGACTATCCGCAGATTGAGCTGAACAATATGTATGTGGACAACGCCGCCATGCAAATCGTCCGCGACCCGCGCCAGTTTGATGTGATTGTTACCTCCAATTTGTTCGGCGATATTTTAAGCGATATTGCCGGGATGATAACCGGCAGCCTGGGTATGCTGCCTTCGGCCAGTCTGGGCGAAAAATACGCGCTGTATGAACCCGTACACGGCAGCGCGCCGGATATCGCCGGTCAAAACAAAGCCAATCCCATAGCCGCCATCGCCTCGGTAGCCATGATGTTTGCTCTTTCTTTTCAGATGACCAAAGCGGCCGATCTGATCGAAAAGGCCATCGAACGCACTCTGGCTCAGGGCAAACGTACGACGGATATTTACAGCGAGGGGCAAACGTTGGTTTCCACGCTGGAAATGACCCAACATATATTGGATAATTTCGAGGAAATTTATAACGAAGAAGCCTTAGGAGTGTTTACTTTATAATAAGGGCATTAAAATGAATCAAACGATCATCATCTTCGATACCACGCTGCGGGACGGAGAGCAGTCGCCGGGCGCGGCGTTAAATGTTTATGAAAAGCTGGAAATTGCTCATCAACTGGCTCGCCTGAAAGTGGATGTGATTGAAGCCGGGTTTCCCGTTTCCTCACCCCAGCAGTTCGAAGCAGTAAAACGCATTGCCGGTGAGGTAAACGCCACCATTGCCGCATTAGCCCGGGCAAAGGAGCTGGATATAAAGAAGGCCTGGGAAGCGGTTCGCGAAGCGCCTAAGAAACGCATCCACACTTTTTCCAGTACTTCGGACTACCACATCATCGGCAAATTCGGACACGAACGCTACGGGCGCAATATCGCCGAAAAGCGGCAGACGGTCATTCAAATGTCCATTGACGCCGTGCAATATGCCCGTACCTTTTGCGGGGACGTGGAATTTTCCGCCGAAGACGCCGGGCGCACGGATATCGGTTATCTGGCCGAGGTGATCGAAGCGGCCATCGAAGCCGGCGCCACCACGGTAAATATTCCCGATACCACTGGTTACACACTTCCTGCTGAATTTTCCGCCAAGATAAAAGAGTTGAAAAAACGTGTTAAGAATATCGATCAGGCAGTAATTAGCGTACATTGCCACAACGATTTGGGATTGGCCGTGGCCAATTCCCTCTCCGCTGTGCAGGCCGGCGCGCGGCAGGTGGAATGCACAGTAAACGGCATCGGTGAACGGGCCGGCAATGCTTCCCTCGAAGAGTTTGTAATGGCGCTTAATGTCCGTAAGGATTTACTGCCCTATTCCACCCGCATCAACACGCGCGAAATATACAATGCCAGCAAAATGGTTTCCGGATTCACCGGCATCATTGTGCAGCCGAATAAGGCCATTGTGGGGGATAATGCCTTTGCCCATGAATCGGGTATCCATCAGGACGGTATGCTTAAAAACAGAGAGACCTACGAAATCATGACGCCGGAGGATGTGGGCGTACAAAAAACCAAAATCGTATTAGGCCGTCATTCCGGACGGCATGGGCTTAAGGCCCGGCTGGAAGAACTCGGCTATCGTCTTTCCGAGAACGAACTGGACCGCACCTACAAACTTTTTACCGACCTGGCCGACAAAAAGAAGGAAGTATTTGACGAGGATTTACGCATCTTAATGGGCGATGAAGTCTATAAACAAAATGATCATGTAATGCTTGAATTCCTGCAGGTGCATCTGGGAACCCACGCCATTCCCACCGCTACCGTAAAAATTAAACGCGAAGCAGAGAGCGTCCAGGAATCGGCCACCGGTGATGGTCCTGTGGATGCGGTTTTTAACGCTATCGACCGGGCGCTGGGCAGCAAGTTCAAAATAGAGTCCTATCAATTACGCTCGGTTACTTCCGGCAGACAGGCTATGGGCGAAGCCTTGCTGCGTATCCGCAACGGAGAAAAATCGTACAACGGTCGGGGAGTTTCCACCGATATTATTGAAGCCAGCGCCAAAGCGTATTTACAGGCTATTAATCGCTTGCAAAATGATACAGTTGGAAAGGACAAAACACAGGAACAAGTGGCGCTCTCGGATGCTGTTTAAAAGTGATGAAGTGTTTGCAGAAGACCGGTTCACTTCGACAGGGTTCATTCTTCATCAGGGCACAGGATGACAAAATAGCGTCATGGTGAGCAGTCCCGCTAACGGCGGGACGTGTCGAACCAGGACGCGGCGGTATTGCAATACACAATCAGCATCATATCATCCTTCGACAAGGCTCATCCTTCGACTACGCTCAGGATGACATTGGGGCACATGATAACAGCACAGCGTCATGGTGAGCCCGCCCGCCACAGGCGCCATGTCCGCAGCAGGCGGGGACAAGTCGAACCATGACGGATACTATTTTGTACCACGAAAGAGATAAAAAGCGTAATAAACGATAGAATTAAGCAACAATTATTTGCAGATAGAAAGGACCCTTTATGCCGATGACGATAACGGAAAAGATTCTGGCCAAAGCTTCCGGAAGAGATGCCGTGAAACCCGGCGAAAATATCTGGCTGAACGTGGATACGCTGATGACACACGACGTCTGCGGCCCGCCCACCATTCAAATATGGAAAGACGAATTCGGCGGGCAGGCCAAAATATGGGACAAGCAAAAACTGGTTATTTTTCCGGATCATTATATCTTCACAAATGATCCGCACGCCAACCGGAACGTGAGTATTTTGCGGCAATTTGCGCAAGAGCATCAACTGCCTAATTATTATGACGTGGGCGGAGAGCGTTACAAAGGCGTCTGCCATATTGCCTTAGCGGAAGAAGGTTTCAACCGGCCCGGCACCGTTCTTATCGGCACCGATTCGCATACCTGTACGGCCGGCGCCTTCGGTCTCTTTGCCACCGGTGTGGGCAACACCGATGCGGCTTTCATTTTGGGCACCGGTAAAATCTGGGAAAAAGTGCCGGAATCGATGAAATTTATCTTCGAAGGCGAAAAGCCGGAATATCTGACCGCTAAAGATTTTATTTTACAGATACTGGGCGATATTACGACGGACGGAGCCACCTACCGCGCTATGGAATTTGACGGCCGGGCGGTTTACGACCTGAACATAGACGAACGCATGACGCTGACCAATATGGCCGTGGAAGCGGGGGGGATGAACGGCATTATAGCGGCGGACGCCCGTACTGAGGCCTATATAAACGAGCGAAGCAGTCAACCATATACGGTATTTAAAAGCGACGCCGATGCCGGGTATCATAGCGTTTACGAATACAAGGCGTCTGAACTGGAACCGGTTGTGGCTCAACCCCATAGCCCGGATAATCGGGCCGTAGTGCGAAAGGTGCAGGGCCGAAAAATCACCAAAGCCTATATCGGTTCCTGTACCGGCGGCAAAATGGCTGATTTTGTAGCCGCTGCGCGTATTCTAAAAGACCGAGAGGTGAAGGTGCCCACCTTTGTAGTACCGGCCAGTACTGCCGTGGCCCGTCAATTGAAAGAAGATAAAGTAAACGGCAAAACCATTCATCAGATATTGAGCGACGCCGGTTGCGTGATTGCCCCGTCTTCCTGCGCCGCCTGTTTGGGCGGTCCGGCAGACACCATCGGCCGTTCGGTGGATAAAGACGTTGTCATATCAACCACTAACCGCAACTTCCCGGGCCGCATGGGCAGCAAACAGGCCGAGGTGTATCTGGCTTCGCCGCTTACAGTAGCCGCCTCCGCCGTAAACGGCGTGATTACCGACCCGAGAGATGCGATGGGATAAGGAAATCCGACCGCAGAGAGCACAAAGAACACAGAGGCCAAAAAAAATAATATTTTTTCTCTGTGGGCTCTGTGCTCTCCGCGGTCGGTTAAAAATATCAAGCAAACCAGAAAAATATAGAATTGAATCATAAAGGAAAAAGTAGGTATGCAAAAAATTATAAACGGTAAAGCCTATGTTTTAGGCGATAATATCGATACGGATCAGATCATTCCGGCGGAACATCTGGTGTACAGCCTGAGCGATCCGCAAGAATCCAAAAAATACGGGCAATTTGCCCTGTCCGGCGTGCCTCGTGAACGGGCCGGATTGCCGGACGGCGGGGTCCCGTTCATTACCGATGGTAATTACGAATCGGAATACAGCATCATCATCGGCGGTTCCAATTTCGGCTGTGGCTCATCACGTGAACATGCCCCTTTCGCTTTGCAAAAAGCGGGCGTCAAAGTCGTAGTGGCCGAGTCTTATGCCCGAATTTTCTACCGCAATGCCGTGGACGGCGGGTTTATTGTGCCCTTGGAAACAACCGAAATCTTGAAAACCGCCTTAAAAACCGGCGATGCTATTGAAATAAATTTGAATACGCTTAAGCTGACCAATCAATCCGACGGTCAGACCTATACGTTGGTACATCCCGGCGACGTTCTGCCCATCATCGAAGCCGGAGGGTTGTTCCAATACGCCCGTAAGGCGGGAATGATAGAAGGGTGAGAAATGAGAGAAGAACAGGAGCCTTGTGATACTGGAGTACCGGAGTGTTGGAGTAGTGGTTCAAACATCATTCCATTACTCCATAAATCCACCATTCCAGTTTTAAAAAAGTTATAAAATACTTTAATGAATGCAGGATCAATACAATGACACACAACCCCATCGAACTTTTCGACACCACCCTGCGCGACGGTACGCAGGGGGAAGCTGTGAATTTGTCAATTCATGACAAACTACTGATCACAGAAAAATTAGATGATTTTGGCATCGACATCATCGAAGGCGGCTGGCCGGGCAGCAATCCCAAAGACGAGGCTTATTTTGAACAGGTGCGCCGCCTTCATTTAAAAAATGCCCGAATCTGCGCTTTCGGTTCTACGGCTCGTTTTCCCGACAAAGTGAAAGAAGATAAAAATTTAAATATGCTGCTGGCAGCCGAAACGCCGGTTATTTCCCTGTTCGGTAAAACCTGGCGTTTTCATTCACAGAAGAGCCTGGGACTCAGCGATGAACAAAACGCCGAACTCATCTTCAAATCCGTTCAATTTCTGAAAGAACAAGGTCGAAGAGTAGTGTTTGACGCCGAGCATTTTTTTGACGGCTATAAGGATGACCGGGATTTCGCTTTAGCCATGCTCAAAGCCGCCGAAGAAGGCGGCGCCGATATCCTTGTTTTATGCGATACCAACGGCGGCGCCTTAACGCACGAAGTAGCCGATATTTTTACCGATGTCCGGAAAAACACAAAACTGCCATTGGGTATTCACGCCCACAACGACGGCGATATGGCCGTGGCCAATACCCTGGCCGCGGTTCAGGCCGGGGCTGTGCATGTCCAGGGCACCATTAACGGTCTGGGCGAACGCTGCGGCAACGCCAATTTGTGCAGCGTCATTCCCAATCTGTTGCTCAAATTACGATGCCGGACCCGCCAGCCGGTAAAACTGGAACAACTAACCCATGTATCGCACTTTGTATATGAAGTGGCCAACTTGGCGCCCAATACACGGGCGGCTTTTGTGGGCAAATCGGCCTTTACCCATAAGGGCGGCATTCATGTCAGCTCGGTCCTCAAGGACAGCCGTATGTACGAACATATATCCCCACAGTTGGTCGGAAACAAACAGCATGTTTTGGTATCGGATTTATCCGGCCAGAGCAATATCCGGTATAAAGCCAAAGAACTGGGCATCGATATCCCTAACAAGCGGGAGTTCAGCAGGAATTTTGTGCAGCATATTAAATCACTGGAATACGAAGGTTTTCAATTCGACGGCGCCGAGGGATCATTTGAATTGCTGCTGCGCTCGGAACTGAATACCTATCATCCCTACTTTAGTGTGACCTACGCTAAAATAAATGTGTTAATAGATGACAACGGCATCGACTACGCCGAAGCGGTGCTCAAAGTAAAAGTGGGCGATGAAATCGAGCACACCGCCTCGGACGGCGACGGCCCGGTAAACGCTCTGGATAACGCTCTGCGTAAGGCATTGACCCGCTTTTATCCCGAAATCGCCTCGATTCATCTGGTAGATTATAAAGTGCGCGTGCTGGGCGAGCGTAACGGCACCGGCGCAAAGGTGCGCGTTTTGGTAGAAACCAGCGACGGCGAGGATAGCTGGTCCACAGTAGGCGTTTCGGAAAATATCATCCGTGCCAGTTTGCAGGCCCTGAACGACAGTCTGAACTATAAAATTCTGAAAACAAAAAAAGAAAGTTACGCAGCCCGGGGAGTGAGCTGAGTAAGCGTTTTAGTAATCATTTTTTTTCGGAACCTTACCTGATTCGCGCTACCCTACCCTCATCCCGTTTTAAATGAAAACGGTAACGAATCGAGTCCTGCAAAACGACTTCCAGAATTCGGGCGTAACGACGCAGCGTTATGGGCTCAGCTGCATCTGTTTTTTTATACGCCCCCCTGCCCTGCCAGCGCATGCGCAGGAGTCGGTCGTTTTTTTGCAAAATGCGATACTCGATAATTTCCGGCAGCGCATTCTTTTTTTTCAGGGAATCGGCCAGCGCTTTCGGCAAAAGAATCTCTATTTTCGATTCTCCCGAGGTAAATCGCCACACTTTCTCTTTAGAAACAGCAGTTGCTGCGTAAGCGCTTTTCTTTCTAACCCGTCCGGGTGCGGATGTTGTGAGCCGATAGATTTTCACGCTATCCTGTTGCAAGCTCATTGTCCTTACGCCGTTTTTCCGGCTCATTTTACTTAATCCGGCTGCTTTATCGGACAGGATCATTCTGTCGATATCATTTAACGTTCCGAAATCATCTTCAGCCATCTCGCTTCCGGCTGCGGCCGATTCGCGTTTTATTACTTGCCGTTTTGCCCGGCTTTGTATTGCATCGAATTTTTCTGCAGCGGACGTGCTTTTCTCAACCAGGGCTTCTTCCGAAGTCGGGGCTTCCCGTGATGAATCTTTCCGCCGCTGGATAGATTGCTTCTTTTCGCTCCCGGGAACGGCGCGGGCAGCGGGAGCGGCGGGGGG
>DRQG01000003.1 GCA_011369465.1 Caldithrix abyssi | reverse complement strand
ATAATGCATCAATATCAAGATGGAATCAATATATCGCAATGTCAAAGACCGTTTGGGCTATTTTTATGACCCAATTTTTCAAAAAACAAAATAAGTCAATATACGCTGTTCTATCACCCTAACAACCAACCCCTGCAACAGCCTCGTTAGGGGGCAGGGGGGTAAGTAATCAGCCAAAAACCACATTACGCTGTTAAGGAAGAGCTTACCCTCTCCATGCTGAGTCAAAATAGAGAAGAACTCGGCTAAGTTGTTCCAGATTGTAATTTCCCGGATTGAAATAAAGGAGATAGAGTACCTTTGACCAAACTTACCGCCACTCAACAAAAAGCGCTGGCGTTAGATAAAAACATCTCGGTAACCGCGGGAGCGGGGTCGGGCAAAACCGCTATACTGGTGGAGCGTTTTTTGAAAATCGTTTCCCGGGATGCCGGGAAGGTGCGCCGCGTTCTGGCCATCACCTTTACTAAAAAGGCGGTGGCGGAAATGCGCGAACGGGTGGCCGAACAAATCAACAAATTATTGGATAAATCTCCCGCGCAGGAGCAGAATAAGCTGCTGCAGGTTCGCGATCATCTCAATTCCGCTTCCATTTCCACCATCCACTCTTTTTGCGCATCCGTGCTGCGCGAATTCCCCCTGGAAGCTGGACTGGCCCCCGACTTCAACGAAATGGATGAATTACGCAGCGAAGTGTTCAAATACGAAGCGGTTGACCGGGCCTTTGAGTCGTTGGAACAATTGCCCCAGGATAAAGAAACAGACTGGATGTCCTTCTTCCTGGCGCTAAATACCGCAAAAATCCGTAAAGCTCTTAAGGCGATGCTGGACAAACCGTATGAGATGGAGCAAATCGAATCACGCTTTGGCCAAATGAAAGAAGAGGATTGGCGCAGCTTTCTTCATAATATATGGCTGGAAAAGATACGCCAAATAGTACAGCCGTGGGTTGTTGAGGAAGCAATTGGACAAGCGGGTTCTATTTTAAGAGACTGCCCGGTACCATCCCATGAAGACGGAAGTACGGTGCACCGGCTGCTGACCCAATTTGTTCGGGAACAGAAGACAGCCAATGAAATAGAAAAATATAAAATCCTTGTCAGGGTCATTCAAACCTTCACCACCCAAAAGGGAACGGCTTATAAAAATTTAGGCAAGTTGGGTACCAATGCCGGCTGGCCGCAGGAAAAACGGGCCTTGCTTGTGGAGTTAAGCGAATTCTGTGCCCAGTGGGCGCCGCAGATTTTACAGGCCGGGTTAGCGCCGCCGCCGGGCGAAGAGGATGAACAATGGTTTAAATATTTTCGAATGCTGCTCCATTTATACGAAATAACCAGGGAAGATTATACCCGGCAAAAGAAGGAAATCGGCGTGGTGGATTACGAAGATTTGCTGCTTCTGACCCTTCATCTTCTGCGCAGCAATGAGGCGGTTCGCAGTGAGCTGGCTTCGCGCTTCGATTTTATCATGGTGGACGAGTTTCAGGACACCAATGAACTGCAATGGGAAATCATTCGATTGCTGGCTGTGGAAAACGGCGAACCGGCTGGCGATAAAGTGTTTATTGTGGGCGACCCCAAACAATCCATTTACGCCTTTCGCAATGCCGATGTACGGGTGTTTAAAAATGTAAAGAGAGACTTTGCCCGGTCTGCAGGTCATTCCGATGTAAAGCAATATGCCGGTAATATTATTTTTGAAGACAGCTTTCGCTTTCTGCCCGTCTTGAACGGTTTTATTAATTTCGTCTTTTCCCATATCTTGCAGGAAGACCCGGCCAATCCTTTTACGGTTGAATATAACCCGCTTGTATCCAAACGAGAGTTGCCGGGAAAAGGACAGATTGAGCTGGCTCTGTTGGAATCCGAACAGCCGGTAAAAGAAGAAGCGCTGTATATGGCCCGTTCTATTCGATACCTGCTGGACAACAAAATCACCTGTTTCAAATGGCGGGAAGATAAGGAAGAAGAAACAGATATAAAATACGGGGATATTGCCATTTTGTTAAGAGGGCGCACCCACCTTCTGCAGATTGAACAAACCCTGCGCGACCATGGCATCCCCTTTAAAACCGTAAGCGGTATCGGGTTCTGGCAAAAACAGGAAATATATGATTTTTACCATATCCTGCGATTTTTGAACAGCCCGGATGACGATTTTGCTTTGCTTGCCGTTTTACGCTCGACCTTTTTCATCATTGCCGACCATATCCTTTTGCGGTTTACGCAGATGCCAGGCGATACGCTGGTTGAAAAACTGAGACAGTTTACCGCACAGACGGACGCCACCGCGCAGGATGAGGAAACAAACGCTCTGCTCAAAGCCGCTGTTCTCATCGACAAATGGTTGCATTTACGCGAACGCCTGCCCCTGGAGGATTTGCTGCATCGCATAATCGACGATTTGCGGCTGCGCAGTGTGCTGGCGGCTCAGATCAACGGAGAGCAATTGATTGCCAACATCGACAAACTGATTGAAGCGGCGCAGGGTTTCAGTTCATCCGGCGCGGGCGGGTTGAGCGATTTTCTCTATTATCTGGAAGATTTGATGGACAAGTCGGAAAAAGAGGGAGAAGCGCCTCTTATCCAGGAAGATGATTCCACGGTAAAAATTATTACCATTCACAGCGCCAAAGGTCTGCAATTCCCGGTTGTTTTCCTGCCCTTTCTCAATCAGGGCAAAAGCGGCAGAAGCTCAGGAATTTATCTCGAACCGGAAAACGGCCTGGCTGTGAATCTTGCCGGCGAAAATAACAATGCTGGCTTTTATTATTACCGCCATTTGCGGCGGATCGCCCGGCAACGGGAAGAGGCGGAAAAAAGGCGTCTCTTTTATGTGGCCATAACGCGGGCCAGAGATTATCTTTTCCTTTCTGCAGCAATAAAAAACAATAAACCTGAGGACAACACGCCCCTGGCCTGGCTGCAGGAAAGTTTTCTTAAGGGAGAATACGATCTGTTCGCGGAAGAAAGCATAGAGCATCCGGATTTCAAACTGCGTATTGTCCGGCAGGTGCCTCCTGTAGAAAAGGAAGAGAAAGAGAGTACGGGATTTTTCAAAGAAGTGGAACAACTGGAGCAATTCGTCCGGGATTACCGACCCGTTCCAAAGGAAGCGGCTCTCCTTGAAGGCGGAATGGGCCCGATCGTTTTTTCGGCCACCCGCATTATGACCTATCTGCACGATCCGCAGGAATATTACCGCCGTTATCATCTCGGTTTTTTTGAGCACGATTACGAAGTATTTGCCCGGGATATTTACAAAAGCGACCTGAGCCTGCTCAAAGGGAAACTGGTGCACCGCTATCTGGAATTGCTGGATCAGTCCCCGGCCGACCGCGAGGCGTTGATCCATAATATCCTGTTTGAATATGAAGTATATGATGAGAAACTGCGGCGAGAGTTTTTCGATGAATTGCGGGAAACGGAACAGCGCGCGCTTGAATCGGAAAAAGGGAGAAAAATTTTACATGCCGCCGAAGCCCGTAATGAAACATCAATCACCGTCAGGCTGGGCGAGGATTTCCTCACCGGTTCCATCGACCGTTTATACCGTAATGAGCAGGGGTTGTGGGAGGTGGTGGATTATAAAACCAACCGCATCAACCCGACTGCTCTGAACAGGGAAGCAAAAAAATATGAGTGGCAGATGAAAACGTACGCTTTGCAGGTCAGCCGGCTGTATCCGCAGCAGGAAGTGTATCCGGTCAGCCTCTATTTCCTGCATCCCGATTTATTATATAAAGTGGAATACAGCCGGGAAGAGATTGAAAAAATTACCGATGAATTATTGCAGACAATTCGGGAAATTAAAACAAAATTCCCCTTTATCGCCTCCTGAAATAAAAACGCAACATGTTTCCTTATTGCATCAAAATCATCTTGCGGGTTGCTGTAAAATCTCCGGCCTGTAAGCGGTAAAAATAGACGCCGCCGGCCAGCCCGGAAGCGTCAAAGCTTACCCGGTATTTCCCCGCCGATTGTTTTTCATTAACCAATGTTCGAATCTTTTGCCCCAAAACATTATAAACCGTCAACTTCACATCGCTGACAGCCGATAGCCGATAGCTGATAGCTGTAATCGGATTAAACGGGTTGGGATAATTCTGAAGCAGCCGGTAATCGGTAATAAGTAATTCTTTATCAAACTCAATTCCGGTTTGGTTTGCATATTCGAAGGCACCAAGATCATATCTGCTTCCGGACAACAATCGGTTTTTTCGGGAAGTATGTTTTACGTATTCATATTCAACCGGATAACGGGATTCCACGCTGTCCGGTAATGTCCCGGCCGTATCTATACAAACCGAGGATTCCAACAGAGTAAAATCTTCATTGGAGACATCCTTAAAGCCCGGATCTGTCCCGACAATCGGTGGGGTGGGATAATTTATCTGCGCGGTTGCTCGGTATCCCAGCTCAGCGTATCCCTCCCGGATCCAATTATTCCCATAAAAATTAAGCGTACCGGAGTCGCGCATCAGCTCAAGATTAGTTGTTCCTTCCTTATGAATAATGTTATTATACATTGCCACTGTCCCCTCTTCCGTATCAGGATCGTTATCCGACGTTACATCAAAAAGGCGGACATACCAGTAGATATCTTTATCTCCTTTTATATATACCGTATTATTATAAAAAAACAAGGTTCCTCGTTTGGCCTCTACAGGAGAATTATCGAAGCCGAAATGGATCATATTGGTCGCGAAAGGCGATTTTGTCATATCGTTTATAATAACGTTTCCGTAAACATAAACGTCGTGGTAGTCAGGTTCAAACATGATAATTTCCCAGGCGTCTTCGGTTTCCACCAAATCCAAAATGCGAGCCGCGCCTTCTATCCAGTTATAACGGATGATGGTTCCGGAGGAGCGGTCTTTTATATTGGCGCCCTGCGATCCGGAGCGCAAGCTGCCGAATTTATTGTACTGAATGATTGTACCGGCAGATTGTATATAAATGTTATGTTCCCTACCGTCTTCGTCCGTATTACCGTTG
This sequence comes from Caldithrix abyssi, assembly GCA_011369465.1. Taxonomy (GTDB): domain Bacteria; phylum Calditrichota; class Calditrichia; order Calditrichales; family Calditrichaceae; genus DRQG01. Next base: position 41,460 of record DRQG01000003.1, on the reverse strand, counting down.
CCCCAGATTTCATTGTATTCGATCAGTGTGTTTCTGGATATGTATCCTTCTGTGTTGCCGTTGCTGTTGGTGAATATTCCCTGGGCATTGTCATGAATACGGCAGTGGCGTATGGTCAGGTTGTCCGATTCCAACGCATGTATGGCTGAAGAAAAACTGTTATAATTACGCGTATTGCCAAACTGGTCGGTAAAGGTGTTTTCCGGTTTAACTCCCGTTAGTTCCAGGTATTCAAAGATAAGATGTTTGGGTTTATATGATTCATCGTCATAGGGCGGCACATTATTGTTGCGATGGATAAGAAACAAACCCAGGTCTTCAGTCCATTCGCTGCTAAAGTAGCCGGCAAACTGAGCGTTTGTAGTGGCGTTTTGCCCGGTGATAACAGGAAGCTCCCCCTTATCATTTGGAAGGCCTTTTATAACGATCGGGTTTTCTGCCGTGCCGGAAACCCGAACAAAGATTTTCGAGGCGTACGGTTCATCACGCCAATGAATAAGGACCGTATCGCCGGGAACTAAGGTAAGCCAGGGAACCGCTCCCAAATCGTTGTAATCTTGGGAAGGCCCGACGCTGTATGTTTCCGCTCTGAGGCTTACAAGCAGAAATATTATAAAAATGGGCGTTAGTATAATTTGCATACAGTTTTCCTCCGCTGTTTAGAGTGTGTTTTTACGAAGATGTTTCCCCACGCTGTTCTCGGATTATTTTTTTGGTACGATAAATTTAGATGAATATTGATTTGAAGCGCTCTTTTAATGAACAGCAGCTTTACCATGATAAAATGTAATATATATCAACTTAGGAGTCAATGGAAATCCTTAACACACAAATATGAAGCACACAAAATAAAACGGAAATTATATTATAAATATACAATAAAGTGTATAAAAATATTTGCATATTTAAAAATATATTGTAAATTCGCAAAAAAAGAGATTGAACGGAACCAAATAAATTACGTTATGCTAGAAATAATCATCTCATGTACCATACCGTGTAGTATCCCTGCCTTGTCGTCCAATCGACGATTTCGACGATAAAGCCATCCTTAGCCTTTTGGGGCGCAGGCCATCCGGGCCAAAAACCACATTTTCATCTTTCAAAATTATAAAATTAAAAATATACAGCGGAGGTAGTATGTTATATCTGCAAAAGGGAATATCAAAAATTAATATTTATACAGCCGGCAAACAACATATCAAATATGCTGAAGAAATCTGTCAGGTTATTGAAGAAGCCGCTAAAAAACGGGGTACTGGTATCGCCAAACGGGAACCGTCCTACATTCGAGAAAAAATTTTACAGGGTAAATCCGTTATTGCCTTAGCCGAAAGCGGAGACTTTGCCGGATTTTGCTATATCGAATCCTGGGGAAAGGACAAGGATTTTATCGCTAATTCCGGCTTGATTGTGGCGCTGAAATTTCGTTCGATGGGATTGGGCAAGCGGATAAAGGAAGCGGCTTTTCAGTTGTCGCGGAAAAAATTCCCAAAGGCAAAGCTGTTTGGCATCACCACCAGCCCGGCGGTTTTGAAAATTAATTATATGTTAGGTTATAGGCCGGTGGCTTTCGATCAGTTGACCGACGATGAGGATTTTTGGGCCGGTTGTCAAAGCTGTGTAAACTTTGATATTTTGCAGCGCACGGATTACAAGCATTGTTTATGTACGGCCATGCTGTACGATCCGGCTGAAAAGGCAGAAATGCAAAAGGAAGAGGGATTCAATGGAAAAAGTAGTGTTAGCCTTTAGCGGCGGACTGGATACATCCTATTGCGCGGTGCATTTGGCTAAAGAAAAAAATCTGGAAGTACACAGCGTGTTGGTCAATACCGGCGGCTTTTCGGCCGAAGAAACCGAAGAAATTGAGAAGAAGGCCTATGCCCTGGGTGTAAAAAAACACAAAACCGTGGATGTAACGGAACGGTTTTACAATGACTGTGTGCGCTATCTGATTTACGGCAATGTGTTGCGGAACGGTACCTATCCTCTGTCGGTCAGCGCCGAGCGGGTTTTTCAGGCGGTTGCCATTGCCGATTACGCGCAAACCATCGGCGCAGATTATGTAGCCCACGGCAGTACCGGGGCAGGCAACGACCAGGTGCGCTTCGATATGATTTTTCACACCCTTTTGCCGGATACGGAAATACTAACCCCCATCCGGGATAAGCGGCTGTCGCGGGAAGAGGAAATCGAATATCTGGCGGCACACGGAATACGGCAGAACTGGGAAAAAATGCAATATTCCGTCAATCAGGGTTTGTGGGGCACCTCGGTGGGCGGTAAGGAAACGCTGACCTCGCATCTGCCCTTGCCGGAAGAAGCCTACCCCACGCCGAAAACTTCCGCGCCTGCGGAAAAAGTGAAAATTCATTTTGAGCGGGGCAATTTCAGCGGATTCAATGATAGACATTTTGATTCGCCTGTGGAAGCCGTAACCGCTTTGAATAGACTGGCCGCTCCTTTCGGCATCGGGCGGGATATTCACGTGGGCGATACCATCATCGGCATTAAGGGACGGGTCGGTTTTGAGGCCGCTGCGCCCATCCTGTTAATCAAAGCCCACCAGGCGTTGGAAAAACACACGCTCACCAAATGGCAGTTGTACTGGAAAGACCAACTGGCCAACTGGTACGGCATGATGCTGCACGAAGGCGGCTATTTTGATCCGGTAATGCGCGATATCGAACAATTTCTGGAACACAGCCAGCAAACGGTCAACGGCACGGTTTTTATCGAACTGTTGCCCGACACCTTCCGCATAGAAGGCGTTGAGAGTCCCAATGATTTAATGTCCGCGAAATTCGGCGCTTACGGTGAAATGAATCTGGGCTGGACGGGAGATGATGTGCGGGGCTTTGCTAAAATTTTAGCCAACCCGATGCGTATTTACCGCAGCGTAAACCGGAAGGACAAAGAACATGATTAGAGCGGGCATAGTAGGCGGCGCGGGTTATACCGGCGGTGAACTGCTGCGTCTTCTGCTGCGGCATCCCGGGGTGGAAATTGTTTTTGTAAGCAGCCGCAGTCAGGCCGGTAAAGCGGTTTATACCGCGCATCGCGATTTAACCGGTGAGACGGAATTGCTTTTCAGAAAAGAGCCGGTATTCGATTCGGATGTGCTTTTTTTATGTATGGGGCACGGCGAATCGCAGCGTTTTTTTCAAAACAACGAAGTTCCTTCATCGCTAAAAATAATCGATTTAAGCCGCGATTTTCGCTTTACAACGCATCCGTCCCGCTCGTTTGTCTATGGGTTGCCGGAGGCTTATCGCGAGCAAATCAAAAATGCAGCAAATATCGCCAATCCCGGTTGTTTCGCCACCTCCATCGAGCTGGCTCTGCTGCCGCTGGCCGGACGCAGTATGTTAACGCAGCCGGTGCATGTCAGCGGCATAACCGGTTCCACGGGGGCGGGGCAGCAGCCAACGGCAACCACGCATTTTAGCTGGCGGGATTCCAATATTTCCCTGTACAAGCCGTTCCGGCATCAGCATCTGGATGAAGTCCGCGAGACGCTGAAAGCAGCGCAAAAATCCGCCTTGCCCGATATCCGTTTTCTGCCATTCCGCGGTAATTTTACGCGCGGTATCCTGTCCGCTGTGTACACTTCGGTGGAAGGGGATTTGCAGGAGATTAAACAGGAATACATTAATTATTATGCCGCGCATCCTTTTGTAACGGTGGTGGATGAGAACCCGGATGTAAAGCAGGTGGTCAACACCAACAAAGCCTTTTTGTATTTGGATAAACAGGACGATCAACTGCTCATCGTCAGCGTCATTGACAATCTGCTCAAAGGCGCCTCCGGTCAGGCGGTGCAGAATATGAATCTGATTTTCGGCTTAGAGGAAACGGCAGGGCTGGAGTTAAAAGGCAGCGGGTTTTAAAAATAACGGATTAATGAATTGGTGAATTATTGAATTAATGGTGAAAGATGAATATTAATTCCCCTCCAGGGGAGGGTGGGTTAAACTGTTAGATATGAAAAAACAACAAATTACAATCATAAAAATCGGCGGGAAGGTGCTGGAAAACAAGTCGGATTTGTCGAAGGCGCTGGAGCTGTTTGCACGAATAAACGGCTTGAAGATTTTGGTACATGGCGGAGGAACAAAGTTAGACGGTCTTCTTCACCGATTGGGTATCCGGCCGCAAATGGTTAACGGTCGCCGCATAACCGATGCGCAGACATTGGACGCCGCGCTGATGGTTTATGCCGGACTGGAAAACAAAAAGATTGTGGCCGCCTTACAGGCCTTGCGCTGCCCGGCCATCGGGCTGAGCGGGGCGGATGCCGGTATCCTTTTAGCCGAAAAACGGCCGGTTGGCGAAATCGATTATGGCTTGGTTGGAGACGTCAAACAAGTTAATAGAGAAAATCTGATGAAAATCATACAAGCCGGGTTTGTGCCGGTGCTTTGCGCCCTCACCCATGACGGCAGCGGGCAGATGCTCAACACCAATGCCGATACGATCGCCTCGGAAATGGCTGCGGCGCTTTCTGCTTTGTATCATACGCGGCTTATTTTTGCCTTCGAAAAAATAGGTGTGCTAAAAGATGTGAATAATGAAAGGTCGCTCATCAAAGAACTTGACCGTCAAAGCTATCTGCGCCTGAAAGCAGAAAATATCATCAATAACGGTATGATGCCCAAGCTGGACAATGCCTTTATGGCCTTGAACGCAGGCGCGGATGAAGTATTCATCACCCGCTTTGATAAAATTGACAGCGTTGGGGAAGGAACGAGGATCGTATTATGAAACCCGATATAACCGCACTAACGGCACAGGCTACGGCTCTGTTGAAAGACCTGATTGCCCTGCCTTCCTTCAGCGGGCAGGAGGATAAAACGGCGCAGCGTATCAGCGTCTATTTGGAGGAAAAGAACATTCCCGTCCGCCGAAAAGACAACAACGTCTGGGCCGTTAACCGCTATTTCGATAAGGAAAAGCCCACGCTGTTGTTGAATTCACACCACGATACGGTAAAACCCAATACCAAGTGGACGTTTGATCCCTTTACGCCAACAGAGCAGGAAGGAAAGTTAATCGGCCTGGGCAGCAACGACGCCGGCGCGCCGCTGGTCAGCCTGTTGGCTGCGTTTGTCTATTTTTATGATGCGGAACGCCTTCCTTTCAATATCATCATGGCCGCCACGGCAGAAGAAGAAACTTCGGGCAAGAAAGGTTTGCGTTCCGTATTGGACGAATTTGGTCCGATCGATCTGGCCGTTGTCGGAGAGCCGACCGGAATGCAGTTAGCCGTGGCGGAAAAAGGTCTGATGGTGCTGCGCTGCAAAGCCCACGGCAAAAGCGGTCATGCCGCCCGCGACGTAGGAGAGAACGCCATCTATAAAGCCATACAGGATATCAACTGGTTTCGTAACTACCGTTTTGCCAGGGAATCTTCCTTTCTCGGCCCGGTAAAAATGACCGTTACCATCATCAACGCCGGTTCCCAGCACAATGTGATACCGGACGTCTGTGATTTTACGGTAGATATCCGCATGACCGATGCCTATACCAACGAACAGGTATTGGAAACAATTAAAAAACATATAAAATGTGAAATCGATTCCGTATCGTTAAGCTTAAAACCCTCATCCATTGATCCGCAACATCCGCTTGTGGAGGCGGCGCGTTCGTTAAACATGAATACCTTCGGTTCACCGACCTTGTCGGATCAGTCGCTTATCGATGCGCCCTCGGTAAAAATCGGTCCCGGTATGTCCGAACGCTCGCATACGGCGGACGAGTTTGTCTATCCGGAAGAAATCCGGCAGGGGGTAGAGGGCTATATAAAACTGTTGGAGCGGTTTTTTACCATAATACCGCATACCGTCCCCTAATCCGTGATTTTCGGTGTGATTCGGTGGCTAAAAAGAAACTGAAATAGCCAGTGGCGCGGGATAGGCCTTTTTTGGTAAACAAGCAATAAAGGTGTTTAAAATGAAAAAACTCTGGCAAAAAAACGCCGAGCTGGACAAAGCGGTGGAAGCCTTTACGGTAGGCAAAGACCGCGACCTGGATGTGCTGCTGGCCAAATACGATGTGCTCGGTTCGCTGGCTCACGGCGCCATGTTGCAGGCCGTAAATTTAATTACCGAAAAGGAATGGTCGAGCTTGCGGGATGCCCTGCGGGAAATCTACCGGCAAATCGAGCAAAATGATTTTACCATTGATGAAGGCGTGGAAGACATTCATTCACAAATTGAACTTTTGCTGACCGAACGCGCAGGCGAGGCCGGAAAGAAAATCCACACCGGACGTTCGCGCAACGATCAGGTTCTATTGGATATAAAACTGTTTACCCGCGCCCGTTTGGCGGATATTGTTACCCAAGCGTCCGGGCTTTTTGAGGTTTTGATACAATTAAGCGACAAACACAAAGACGCTCTTTTACCGGGTTACACCCATTTACAGGTGGCCATGCCGTCATCCTTCGGTCTGTGGTTTGGCGCCTACGCCGAGAGTTTAATTGATGATTTACGGCAGTTACAAACCGCTTACACGATTGTAAATAAAAATCCGCTCGGTTCGGCGGCCGGTTACGGTTCTTCCTTTCCCATCGACCGGCAAATGACTACCGAACTGCTGGGATTTGACGATCTGGATTACAATGTGGTCTATGCTCAAATGGGGCGTGGACGAGTGGAACGGATCGTCAGCCAGGCTTTGTCTTCTCTGGCCGAAACGCTGGGACGGCTGGCTATGGATATTACCTTGTATTTGTCGCAAAACTTTGCTTTCATTTCTTTTCCGGATAGCGTTACCACCGGTTCCAGCATCATGCCGCATAAAAAGAATCCCGATGTGTTCGAAATCGTCCGGGCGCGCTGCAACCGTTTAAAAGCGCTGCCTAACGAAATCATGCTCATCCAGGCCAATCTGCCTTCCGGCTATCACCGTGATTTGCAGCTCATAAAGGAACGCTTCCTGCCCGCTCTTTTTGATGCGCAGGAGTGTCTGAACATTCTCACCCATGTTCTACCGCATATACAAATACGGGAAAATATCCTCGAAGAAGAAAAATACACGTATCTGTTTACAGTGGATGCTGTTAATAAATTGATCAAGCAGGGCATACCATTTCGAGAAGCCTACCGGCAGGTTGGCAAACGGGTGGAAAGCGGTGCCTTTGTGAAGCCGAATGCCTTAGTACATACGCATATCGGCAGTAAAGATAATCTGCCCAACCGTCGCCTGGCCGAAATCTGGCGGCAGGTCCGGGATGGATTCCCTTTTAAAAAAGTGGCGGAAGCGGAAGCAAAACTGCTTAGCGGATAAGAAACAATTTACATAAAAATATGGAGAGAATAATGCGACCGGCTAGGCAAGGATTGTATGAGCCCCGTTATGAACACGACGCCTGCGGTATCGGCTTTATTGTCGATATGGACGGCAAAAAAAGCCATTCGATTATACGGGACGGCCTGACCATTCTGCAAAATTTAAAACATCGCGGAGCCGTGGGCGGCGATCAAAAAACCGGCGACGGAGCCGGCATGTTACTTCAAATTCCGGACCGCTTCTTCCGCAAAGTTCTTTCCTTTGAACTGCCGGAAGAAGGCGCTTATGGTCTGGGATTTCTTTTTATGCCTGCCGATGCTCACGATCTTGAAGCCGCAAAAAAGATGGTTGAGGATGTTTTGCAAAGGGAAAAAGCGTCTTTATTGGGTTGGCGAAAAGTGCCGGTTTATGCCGATAATCTGGGAACAATGGCTTTGGAATCCATGCCCGCATTCTATCAGATTTTTGTAAATGTTGAAGATATGGAACCGCAGGCAAGAGAGCGTAAACTTTTTATTCTGCGCAAAAGCCTGGAAAACGCCGCCCGCGAAAAAGGCTGGAAGAGCGATGATTTCTATATAAGTTCTTTGTCTTCGCGCACGGTTATTTACAAGGGAATGTTTGTAGCCGAACAATTGGCCGAATTTTACAAGGATTTTTCCGATGAAGATTTTGAAAGCGCCCTGGCGATGGTGCACCAGCGCTACAGTACCAATACCTTTCCTTCCTGGTCGCTGGCTCAACCTTTTCGTTTTCTCGCTCACAACGGCGAAATTAACACGCTGCGCGGCAACATCAACAAAATGACGGCGCTTAATTATACCCTGGAATCGCCCCTGTTCGGTAAGGAAATAAAAAAAATTTTCCCCATTATCGATAAATCGGCCAGCGATTCGGCCATTTTTGACAATGTCTTCGAATTGTTAACCATGAGCGGCCGCAGTATGGAGCACGTGATGATGATGATGGCCCCGGAAGCTTTCGGTTACAGCTATCACATCAGTCAGGATAAACGCGCTTTTTATGAATATCACATGGCTCTTATGGATCCCTGGGACGGCCCCGCCTCTTTTACCTTTTGTGACGGCAGCCGCATCGGCGCTTATCTGGACCGTAACGGCTTGCGTCCGTCCCGCTATATCGTCACCAAAAGCCGTAAAGTGATTCTGGCTTCGGAAACCGGTGTGCTGGATATCGACCCGGCGGATGTGCGCGAAAAAGGCAAGCTCGGTCCGGGCAAAATGTTTGTGGTGGATACACAGGAAGGACGAATCATACGGGATAATGAAATCAAAGCGCGGGTAACCCGTTGGAAGCCTTACCGCCGCTGGCTGGAAGAAAACAAGATTGAACTGACCGGTCTGTTTCAAGCGCCCGGCAAAGTACAGCCGGATAAAGAAATCCTGAAACAGCGTCAGCAAATTTTCGGCTATTCGCAGGAAGATATCAAGAATATTATCTTGCCTATGGTATTGAATAAACAGGAACCTGTGGGCTCCATGGGCAACGACGCCCCTCTGGCCGTACTCTCGGAAAGACCCCGGCTGCTATACGATTATTTCCGCCAAACCTTTGCCCAGGTTACCAATCCGCCGATTGATCCCTATCGCGAGAATCTGGTGATGTCGCTGTCCAGTTTTGTCGGCCGCGAGCGCAATTTGCTGGAAGAAACGCCTCTGCACTGCCGCCAGTTGAAACTGACCAATCCGATTTTGACGAATGACGATATCGAACGTCTGATTCATTCGGAAATAAAGGATTTTAAAGTCTGCCGCATCGATATGTGTTTCGAAGCGCGAGAAAACGCATTGGAAAACGGATTAAGCAAACTGTGTATCAATGCGGAAAAGAAAGTGGACGAAGGATTTGCAATGGTCATTTTAAGCGACCGCAGCGTTTCCGAGGAACGGGCTCCTCTTCCCGCTCTGCTGGCGGTTTCCGCCGTGCATCATCACCTTGTGCGGCGTTTTAAACGCCATCTGGCCGCGTTGATCCTGGAAACCGGCGAAGCCCGCGAGGTGCATCATTTTGCCGCGCTCATCTCTTACGGCGCATCCGGCGTGAATCCTTACCTTGTGTTCGATTCCATTACCGATTTGATTGACCGCGGTTATATCAGCCGCACCATTCCGCAGTCGGTGACCATTCTCAATTATATCACGGCAGTAAACAAGGGTTTGCTGAAGGTGATGTCCAAAATGGGCATTTCCACTCTGCGCGGTTACCGACACGCCCAAACCTTCGAAATACTCGGCCTGGACCGCAATTTTGTCCAGCGCTATTTTGCCGGTACGCGCAGCAGCATCGGCGGTATCGGTTTGAGGGAAATCGAGCATGAATCCCTGCAGCGGCACAAACGGATTTTTAACGGAAGAAGAAGCGCCGAAACAGCGCTGCCTTCCGACGGACAGTACGCTTACCGGCGCGCAGGAGAAAAACATCTTTTCTCTCCTGCCGCCATTGTCTATTTGCAGCAGGCCGTACGTCATAATGATTACGCTCTTTTTAAAAAATACAGCGCGGAAATCACCGATACGCAAAAAAATCTATGCACGTTGCGCGGATTATTCAAAATAAAAAACGGACATCCGGTTCCATTGCAGGAAGTGGAGTCCGAGGAAGAAATCATCAAACGATTTGTCAGTTCGGCAATGTCTTTTGGTTCCATCAGCAAAGAAGCGCACGAAACCCTGGCATTGGCGATGAACCGTTTGGGCGCGCAAAGCAACAGCGGAGAAGGCGGCGAGGAAGCCGAACGATATAAACCGCTGCCCAACGGCGATTCTTTAAACAGTAAAGTAAAACAAGTGGCCTCGGCGCGGTTTGGGGTGAGCAGCGTATATCTGGTGCAGGCGGAAGAACTGCAGATCAAGATGGCGCAGGGCGCCAAACCGGGCGAAGGAGGGCAGCTTCCCGGTTTTAAGGTGAATGAAATCATTGCCAAAGTGCGTCATTCCACGCCGGGCGTGATGCTAATTTCTCCGCCGCCGCATCATGATATTTATTCTATTGAAGACCTGTCGCAGCTCATTTATGATCTCAAACGCGCCAATCCCAAAGCGCGCGTCTCGGTTAAACTGGTGGCGGAAGTGGGCGTAGGAACGGTAGCTGCGGGCGTGGCCAAAGCGCAGGCGGATACGGTTCTGATAAGCGGCAGCGACGGCGGAACCGGGGCGGCGCCGCTTTCATCCATCAAGCATACCGGTTCGGCCTGGGAAATCGGTCTGGCCGAAACACAGCAGACGCTTCTTCTAAACGGTTTGCGCGACCAAATCCGCATTCAGGTGGATGGACAGTTGAAAACCGGCCGGGATGTGGTCATTGCCGCCTTGTTGGGCGCGGAAGAATTCGGATTCGGCACCGCCGCCCTGGTCAGCCTGGGCTGTATTATGATGCGCAAATGCCGTTTAAACACCTGCCCGGTGGGTGTGGCTACCCAGGACCCGCGGCTGCGCCAACGTTTTAACGGGAAAGCCGAACACGTTATCAATTTTATGCGCTTTATCGCCCGCGAGGTGCGCGAATATATGGCTCAACTGGGATTTCGCACCTTTAACGAAATGGTAGGGCACAGCGACTTATTGAATGTAAATACCTCACTGGAACATTATAAGGCAAAAAACCTGGATTTTTCGGCGATTTTCTACTTCCCCGAAAACATAAAAGACAAGCCGCGCTACTGTACCAAAACTGCGGCGGATAAACTTATGCCCGCTTCTGACGACGGCGCCTGGGTCGGGAAATGTCGCCAGGCGATCAAAAACGGAAAAAAAATAAAATTAGATGAAAAAATACGCAATCATTACCGGGCCGCCGGCGCCGAACTGAGTTACGAGGTCTCGCGCCGCTACGGTTTTAAAGGATTAGCGGAAGATACCATACACATCCATTTTAGCGGTTCGGCCGGACAGAGTTTCGGCGCTTTTTTGGCCAAAGGCATTACCCTGGAACTGGAAGGCGACGCCAACGATTATCTCGGCAAAGGATTATCCGGAGGAAAAATTATCGTCTATCCGCCGAAGGAATCATCCTTTTTACCGCAGAAAAATATTATATCGGGAAATGTGAATCTATTCGGAGCCACCTCGGGAGAGGCGTATATCAACGGGCGGGCAGGCGAACGCTTTGCCGTGCGTAATAGCGGTGCCGTGGCCGTGGTGGAAGGAGTCGGCGATCACGGCTGCGAGTATATGACCGGCGGCAGAGTGATTGTATTGGGTAAAACAGGAGTAAATTTTGCCGCAGGAATGAGCGGCGGTATTGCCTATGTTCTCGACGAAAATCAATTGTTTGATACCCACTGCAACCTGGAAATGGTGGATATTGAACCGGTCAGGGAAGAAAAAGATATACGGTTCCTGCAAAAATTTATAAAACGGCATTACAAATACACCGCCAGCCCTCTGGCGCATGATATTCTGAAAAACTGGACCGATATGCTGCCCTACTTTGTACGGGTTATGCCCATTGATTACCGCCGGGCGCTACAGAGAATAGAGGAACAAAAATACAAAGAAGCCGGTGTGGTAGGAATGACCGAAGAGGTATATGACTAATGGGAAAAGCAAACGGATTTTTAGAATATAAACGACAGTCTTTTGTTTATGATAAGCCTCAAAAGCGCGTTAAAAACTACAAGGAATTTATGAGGCCGGTAAACCCTGATGTGATTTCCGAACAAGGCGCGCGCTGCATGGACTGCGGAACGCCTTTCTGCCATTCGGAATTCGGCTGTCCGGTGATGAATCTTATCCCCGAATGGAACGATTTGGTTTATCGCCGCCACTGGAAGGAGGCTTACGAACGGTTGACGATGACCAATAATTTCCCGGAATTTACGGGGCGTGTTTGTCCGGCGCCGTGCGAAACAGCCTGTACCCTGTCCATTAACGACAGCCCGGTTACCATTAAGCAAATCGAACTGGCCGTCATAGAAAGAGCCTTTGCCGAAAATTGGGTGAAGCCGCAACCGCCGCGGAAAGAAAGCGGTAAAAAAGTGGCTGTCGTCGGTTCCGGTCCGGCCGGGTTGGCAGCGGCACAGCAGCTAAGACGTAACGGACATCAGGTGTTTGTATATGAAAAATCACCCCGGCCGGGCGGGTTGCTGCGCTATGGTATCCCGGATTTTAAACTGGAAAAACATATCATCGACCGCCGCCTGCGGATTCTCGAAGCGGAAGGCGTGCAGTTTATCTGCGGTGTGGAGGTGGGCGAAGATATCTCCGCCCGCTATCTCCGAAAAAACCACGACGCCATTTTAATTACCACCGGCGCCGGTGAAGCGCGTGATTTGAAGGTTCCCGGACGCGAATTGAAGGGCATACATCTGGCTTTGGAATATCTGACCCAATCCAATCTATATGTGGAGGGTAGTCTGAATAAAGAAGAAATAATTTGGGCTGAAGGTAAAAAGGTGCTGGTCATCGGCGGAGGAGATACCGGGTCGGACTGTATCGGGACCGCTCATCGGCAGGGAGCGAAAGAAATTTACCAGTTTGAAATTATGCCCATGCCGCCCCGCTGGGATAAAAGCCGGAACCCTCAATGGCCGTTCTGGCCCAATATCCTGCGCACTTCCTCTTCGCAGGAAGAAGGCTGCGAACGCAAATGGAACGTATCCACCGAAGCCTTTTCCGGTAAAAACGGCTATGTACAAAAAGCCCGCTGCCGCCGCGTGAAATGGCAGCCGGGCGAAAACGGCAAAAAGTCCTATCCCCAACCGCTGGAAGGTTCCGAATTTGAAGTTGAAACCGACCTGGTATTGCTGGCAATGGGATTTGTTCACGTAAAGTACGACCGCTTTATTCGTCATCTGAATATAGAACGGACGCCTATCGGCAACATAAAAACGGACGAAATGCATAGAACTTCTTTGGAAGACGTTTTTGCCGTCGGCGATGCGGCCAGCGGCGCTTCACTGGTGGTACGGGCCATTCAGGGAGGCCGCAAAGCAGCGGAAGCGGTTCATGCCTATTTAAGTTAAACACTTATTATTTTTCTGTAGCAAATTTCTTGTCTTTTTTTCTGCAAATTGCGTATCTTTTAACGAATAATATAGTAAGGACAATTCAAAAAATGAATGGTTGTTTAGATAGAGTGAGAGCAGCCATTCATCCATTCACCCATTCGACAATTTACTAAATGGTAAAGCCAATGAATCCATCCGTACTCAATAAAATCAAAGAGATTGTGGGCAGCCCAAATGTGCTGGATTCTGATGAAGACAGACTGGTTTACTCCTACGACGGAACCCCCCTGCATCAGCAAAAACCGGAAGCGGTGGTCATTCCCCAAAGCGAGGAACATATCAGCCGCATTATGCAGCTGGCCAACGAGGCGGATTTTTCCGTCATCCCGCGCGGTTCGGGCACCGGTTTAAGCGGCGGCTCGATCCCGGTGGAAAATTCCATCATTCTGCTGATGAACCGCTGGGATAAGATCGTGGAAATCGACAGCGACAATCTGATGGCCTGGGTGCAGCCCGGCGTGGTTACGGCCAAATTGCAGCAGGCGGTGGAGCAGCAGGGACTGTTTTATCCGCCCGATCCGGGCAGCCAGAATATCTGCACCATCGGCGGCAACGTGGCCGAAAACGCCGGCGGCCTGCGCGGTCTCAAATACGGCATCACCAAAAATTATGTAATGGGCATCGAAATGATTTTGCCCGACGGCCGGCTGGTGAAAAACGGCGGTAAAAATGTAAAAGACGTGGCCGGTTATAATTTGCGCGATCTGGTGATCGGTTCCGAGGGCACACTGGGCGTGTTCACCAAAATTCTGCTTAAGCTGATTCCCAAACCGCAGACGTCCAGAACCCTGCTGGCCTTTTTTGATAAATTAGGCGACGCCGCCGAAAGCGTTTCCGAAATCATCGCCCATCATGTAATCCCCTGTACCATGGAATTTCTGGATGCCACCACCATCCAATGCGTGGAGGATTTTGCGCATTTGGGTTTGCCGACGGATGTGCGCGCCCTGCTTTTGCTGGAAACCGACGGCCATCCGGCGGTGGTGGAAGAGGAAGCGGCGATTATGGAAAAAGTGCTGCGTAAAAATAACGCCCGCGAGGTGAAAGTGGCGCAGACGGCGGCCGAGGCCGATAAACTCAAAACGGCGCGCCGGGCGGCCTTTTCTTCGCTGGCCCGATTGAAACCGACCACCATACTGGAAGACGCCACCGTGCCGCGGGCTAATCTGGCTACGCTCATCGAACGTACGGCTGAACTATCCCGTAAATACAATCTGCAAATGGGCAACTTCGGCCATGCCGGCGACGGCAATATGCACCCCACGGTGCTGACCGATGAGCGTAATAGCGAAGAACTGCGGCGCGTGGAAAAATTCTTTAACGAAGTCTATGAAGAAACCATCAAATTGGGCGGCACCATTACCGGAGAGCACGGCGTCGGATTGGCTAAAAAGGAATTCCTGGCCCGTTTTATCGACATTCCTGCTCTGGATATGATGCGCAGCATTAAGCAAAGCCTGGACCCCAACAATATTTTAAATCGCGGGAAAATGTTTTCCCTGGCGCCGAAGTGCGAGGGGAAATTGCCGGGGTAGAAGCGGGTTGATGAAATATTGAATTTTTGGATTGATGGGAGAATGGAAAAGAAACGTTTGCTGTCGATGAACGGATTGAACAGATTCAAGGAAACTTGTGGGTGCGATACCATCGCTTAAAGCGATGGTATCGCTAATAAAAAAGAAATTATTCAAGAGTCACCCGATTTTTCAAATATTGCTACGATTTCAAGTGTTGGCAGTGTATAAAGAATAAACAGGACTTCAAACAATACCATCGCTCAGAGCGATGGTATTGTTCTATGGATATGATTCGGATTTAAAAATGGCCGAAAACAATTTTTACAACAACATACCGATGCCGGATGATGAGCAGCTTCTAAAATGCATGCACTGCGGCATGTGTCTGCCGGTGTGTCCTACTTACGATTTGACCAAAATGGAAAAATATTCACCCCGCGGCCGCATCCGTCTGATTAAAGCCGTAGCCGAAGGCGAGCTGGACATTACTCCTAATTTTGTCTATTCGTTGGATTTTTGTCTGGACTGCCAGGCCTGCGTTACGGCCTGTCCGGCCGGCGTGGAATACGGTCTGCTGGTGGAAGCGGCTCATTACCACATCGAGGAGTGGAAAAAAGAACGGGGCGAAGTACCGTTTATCAAACGGATCGCCCTGGGCTGGCTGTTTCGCAATCAATCTTATTTGCGTCTGCTCGGATTTTTTATGCGTTTGTATCAGTTAAGCGGTTTGCAGTGGCTGGTACAAACCAGCGGTCTGATGAAATTGTTTTCCCCGAAAATGCACAATTTATCCTTTATGCTGCCGCCCATTCCCAAACGGCAGGCTTATCCTGAAATCAAAGCGGCGGATTCAGCCCAAAAAAGAAACAAAAAAGTGGGTATTCTGACCGGCTGTGTGCAGGATATTTTTTTTAACAAAGTAAACCACGATACCATCGATGTGCTGGCTTATAACGGCTACGATGTGTTCACGCCGCAGGCTCAGCAGTGCTGCGGTTCGGTGCACGGGCACAACGGCGATTTATCCACCGCCAAACAATTGGCCCGACAGATGATTGATCTTTTTGAACAGGGAAACGTGGATTTTGTGGTGGTCAATTCCGCCGGTTGCGGCGCCTTTATGAAAGAATACGACCAGCTTTTGGCTGATGACCAGCAGTACGCCGAAAGGGCGCAGCGTTTCGTAAGCAAAGTAAAAGACATAACGGAATTTTTGGTGCAGGAAGGGTACAAAGACCCGCAAAGGCCCTTTCCGGAAACAGTTACCTATCACGAGCCCTGTCATCTGGCCCATACGCAAAAAATAAAAACAGCACCGCGGGAAATAGTTCAATCCGTCCCCGGCGTTAAATATATCGAATTGCCCGAGTCCGACTGGTGCTGCGGCAGCGCCGGCGTTTACAATATTACCCATTATGATACGTCGATGGAACTTCTTGCCCGCAAAATCGATAACATAAGAAAGACGGGAGCAAAATATGTGGTTACCGGCAATCCCGGCTGCCTGATCCAACTATTTTACGGAAAAAAGAAATTTAATCTGGACTTTGAGCTGCTGCATCCCGTATCTTTATTGCACAAAGGTTATTTTGGTGAGAATGGGAAAAATAACAAAGGCGGATAAAATGCGATACATTGTCGTTTTATTACTGATCGTTCTCGGGCCCCTGCCTGCTTTTAGCCAGTTGGAAAAATACCTGGAAAAAGACCCCGAGCCAACCGTTATGAATCAGTGGGGTGCGGCCTTCAGTGTGTTGGAAGGCGGCACCGGCATAGGCGGTTTCATAGAAACACCGTTAAAAAATCTTATAGATGTTTCCCCGGCGGATTTCGTTCATATCGGTCTTACGGCGGATATCTTTTTTCTTCGTGATTCCAAAGAGTTCCAGTATAGCGACGGTTACAATGTGTATATTTTTAACCGGCAAAACAATGTGTATATGGGCGATTTATTAGTCACTCTGCGTAAGCGGTTATTTGCCCGGGAGCTGCATGACAGTTTTCAGCCCTTTGTCATGTTTAGCGCCGGAGCTATATACGGAATAAATTTTCCCGAGGATAAAACCCGCCCGGTTGAGCAGGGGGTTGCTCCCACAGTTGCCGGAGCCTTTGGCGTAAATGCCGTTGTGGATAAGGTCTATTTGTTCGGCATCCGTCTGCAATACCGCTACATGACGTTTCAGAATCGATTGGGCGAAACAAAAGATCATTCCACGCTGGATTTACGCCTGGAATTAGGGAGACGGTTTTAGTGCAAAAAATAAAAGTCTATTTTATCGATCTGTCCATTTCCAATAAAACGCGCCACACCTGCGATATTGTGGAAAAACTGTACGAACAGGGCTTTAGTGTAACCGTGTTTACAAAGGATTCAAGCCAAAAACACACCCTTGATCGAATGTTGTGGACCTGGAAACAGGAATCCTTTATTCCTCACACAACCGAAATAGATCCCGATTCAGATACGGATGAAGCGGTATTACTGACCGAACAGGAAGATCTTCCGGTCCGCACAGATGCGGTGGTGTTGTACGATCCGCTGCCTCCGGAAAAGTTGCATAAGTATCAACTGGTTGTTGATTTTGCCGAGGTGTATGATAAAGCCCGGCTGCAGAAAAGTCGCCAGCGTTTTAAACAATTGCGCGACATCGGGGAATTTGAACTGGAGTATTTGAAACTGGGTGAATTTCTGGGAAAAGAACTTGCGTATCATCCCGTTAAGCAAACATCTTAAATAAATTTTTGCGCTTCCGGCTTCCGTTTCTTAAATATCCGATATGATTTATTCCAATATTTTAGAGGAATTAAACGAAAAACAGAAGCAGGCGGTGGAATCGCCCCGTAAGCCGCTGCTGGTTATTGCCGGACCGGGCACCGGAAAAACCCGCACCCTGATCGCCCGCATCGTTTATGAAATCCAGCACTATCAGATTCCCCCCGATCAGATCCGGGCCTTAACCTTCAGCAATAAAGCCGCCGGCGAGATGAAACAGCGGCTGCTTCACGCTCTTAATGACCAGGCCGAAAAAGTCAAGATTTCCACCTTTCATTCTTTCTGCCTCAATGTGTTGCGCAAATATCACCAATTGGCCGGACTGGCGAAAACCTTCAGTGTTTGCGATGACCAGTACCAGATGCGTTTGTTGCAGGAACTGCTGGCCAATCGCATACGGGAAAATGTGGAACGAAAGGCGCGCGGTATTCAGCTGGCCTTTTCCAACCATCTGCTAAAAAACAAACCGCTGCCGGCCTTTTCCGCTTCTGTTTTTGACGAATACACCCGCCATTTGCAAAAATACCAGTTACTGGATTACAATCTGCTTTTGGTGAAAACACTGGAGTTGCTGCAAAACCATCCCGATGTGCTGGAACAATATCGTTTCCTCAATCAGTCCGTTTTAGTGGATGAGTTCCAGGATACGGATCCTGTGCAATATCAGATTGTTAAGCTGCTGGCCTGGAAGCACCGTAATATTTTTGTTGTTGCCGACGACGATCAGTCCATTTACGCCTGGCGCGGGGCCAATCCGGAAAATATCCGCCGCTATATGGACGATTTTTCCATAAGCGAACCCATTTTTCTTGAAATCAATTACCGCAGCGGTAAAAACATTGTGGAGGCGGCGCAGCATGTAGTACGCAGCACAGATCGCATCGGGCCCGATAAAAAACTGCACGGTAATGATGAAAAGGACTCTCTGATCCGCGCTTATTTTTTTAAGGATGAAAATCAGGAAATCCGCTACATCACCAAAAAAATTACAGACTGGCAGGCGAATGAAGAGATACCCTACTCGGAGATGGCCATCATTTATCCGCAGCACCGTTTTGGGGAACGACTGAGCAGCTACCTGCTTAAGGAACGCATTCCTTTTCAAATGGCCAGCGGCAAAAACCTGAGCGAACACCCTTTAATGCAAAAAATTATTCTGTACCTCAAACTCATTCGAATGCCCTCCGATACGCTGGCGCTGGAACAATTGGTTGAAAAGGAATTGGGTTATCAAATTTACAAGCAGGTGCAAAATTTTAAGAACCTGCATAACACAACCTTTCGCAAAGCACTCAACGAACTGTCCCAGCGCGAAGAAATCAGTTATAAAATCCGTAATCAAATCAGCACCTTCATCGGCCATATCGCCAATATGGTCAACCTGAAATCTTTTTTTAGTTTCGAACGGCTTATCAGCGAGATCATCCGCGGCTCGCAGGAAATCAGCCGATCGGTACTGCGGCATAATGCGGCTAAACTATCCCGTTTTGAATGCCGCTATTTTAAGAAGATTGCCCGGCCGGAAACCAGTATATGGGTCTATCATCAGGATGAACGGATCAGTTTTATCGCCCTGCGGTTACTCAAAGCGGCGTTTGGGGAACGGGTTCATCGGTTATCGGCGGAACGCACCCTGCATGTTAAATCTTCCGACATCGCATTGCTGCTTGATCCTTTGCCGGTAGAAAATCTATCCTGCCGCTATGAACTGATGTTTAAACAGACCACCGATCGCCGCCGCAGCGTTCTCTCTGTTCTGTTCCGCTGGCTGCAGGCGCATTTACAGCGGGAAGATCAGCCCGTTTTTGACGATTACGTTATTTTTGATCTGGAGACAACCGGAAAAAACCCGGAAACCTGCGGCGTGGTGGAAATTGCCGCCGTCCGGGTAAAAGAGGGCGAAATCATCGATGAATTCCAAACCCTGGTAAATCCCGGTATGGAGATAGAAGAGGAAGCCCGGGAAGTGCATCACATCAGCACGGAAGATATCGCGCAGGCGCCTTCCGAAAAGGAAGCATGGGAGCAATTCAAAGCCTTTGCCGGCAACAGTTTGCTCATCGCGCATAACGGATACGGTTTTGATTTTAGGGTGCTGGATCGTTTGGCAAAAGATTTTAACCAGCCTCGTTTGTCTAATGTGCGTTACGATACGCTGATACTGGCCCGGACGCTTTTTCCCAATCAGCAAAATTCCATTGACGGACTGGCGGCCCGGTTTAAGCTGGATGCGGGCACGCGCCATCGCGCTCTGGACGATGTAAAGGTGCTGCAGGAGATATTTGTCCGGCTGCTCGATATTTTGGGGGAACAGGACGTCAAGATTTCGGGAGAGGAATTTACGGAATACATCGCCCTGGGGAACGTTTTGCTGAATGAGCTTTCCGCCGTGGAAGACAAGATATTTTTCAGCGCCGGCATTCAAAAACTGCTCTCGCCCTATTCGCGGATTCGTTCGGCCTATGCCGCTCAGTTTGGCATAGAGGAAGATGAATTGCTAAACAACTTAAAGCGTATTGCTTCACGTCAGACGGCGGTTTCCGTTTTGTATAAAAATGAAGACGATTTTGCTTTGCGTATAATGCAGACGGCAAAAGAGTTCAATGAAATGCCGGTGGATGAGGCCATCGCCGAATTTTTGTCCTTTGTGGCGCTGGTTAATCCGCAGGATAGTCTGGAGCCGGTTGACGCCGTATCGATGCTCACGTACCATGCCGCCAAAGGTTTGGAATTTGACCGGGTAATCATCGTGGGAATGGAAGATGAAAACATGCCCAGCTTTTTCGCCTACAAAAACGACGACGAGGACGATCGTACGGTAACCAAAAAGTTGGAAGAGCAAAAACGTCTGCTTTATGTGGGCATCACCCGCGCCAAAAGCGAAGTGATACTCACGGCGGTTAAAAACCGTTTCGGCCGATTGCAAAAAGCTTCGCCGTTTCTCAATGAGATAAAAGAGTCCATCGAGATAAAAACCTACCAATAACATTCTTTGCTTCCTGATGTAAATTTGAGTATAATTCGCCATAGCAAAAAAGGAATGTTGGAATTGTTGAATAATGGAATAGATGCCTGACTGTGTAACTATCTGACCTTTATATATTTTTTACATTGTTTAAGCAGTAATTCATATATTCAACAATTCACCAATTCTTTTGTCATAGTTTTTAATCTATCAAACAGGAAGTACAATGCTGCCTCGGAAAAAATGGAAAATACTGAACCGCGACCTGACCCGATCTATTATTGACGTGATTCTGGAAAACCGGGGATTGCCGCCCGATCACATGGATCCCTTTCGCCTCTCCGACCGTATTCACGATCCCTATCTGCTGCCGGATATGGAAGCCGGGGTCGAGCGCATCATAAGGGCGATAAAAAATGAAGAAAAAATATTCGTTTACGGCGATTATGATGTGGACGGTATCACCTCCACGGCCTTGATGCTCTATTTTTTCCGCAGGATTGATTATCCGGTACAGTATCAACTGCCGCATCGTGAACGGGACGGCTATGGCCTGCGGGTCAGCTCGGTGGAGGCGCTGGCTGAACAAGGCGCCAATCTGATTATCACCGTGGATAACGGCATTACCTCCAACGAAGCCATCGATTATGCCGCTTCCAAAAACATTGATGTAGTGGTAACCGACCATCACCTGCAGGAAGCGGAACTGCCCAGGGCGGTGGCGGTAATCAACCCCAACCGCAGCGATTCAAAATATCCTTTTAAAACCATCTGCGGAGCGGCGGTGGCGTTTAAAGTAATCCAGGCTTTGGGACAGCGGCTTCTGCCGGAGGAAGATTACAAACAATTCCTGCTTAATCATCTCGATCTGGTGGCCATCGGCACCATTGCCGACGTGATGCCTCTGCGCGATGAAAACTATGCTCTGGTAAAGTTCGGTTTAAAAGTTTTGGCCAATACCCGTAAGCCGGGACTCATCGAGTTAAAGAAAGCGGCGGGTATTCGGGAACCGGTATTAACGCCCATTTCGGTGGGATTCTTTCTGGCCCCGCGTTTAAATGCTTCCGGCCGGATGGAAGAAGCCGGTATCGCTGTGGAATTGCTCACAACCGACTCTTCCGCAAAAGCGCGCGAGCTGTCTAATTATCTAAATAAACTCAATCGTCAGCGCCAGGAATTACAGGCCGGTTACGTGAAGGATGCGCTTAATCAACTGCCGGATGAACCCGAGATGTTGAATAAAGTCGTATTTGTGCACAACGACGATTGGCAGGCCGGACTCATAGGCCTGGTATCCGGAAATTTGAAAGAGCGTCTGGGGCGCCCGGTGTTTGCCTTTACCCGCGATGAAAACGGCAACTATGTGGGCAGCGCCCGCAGTGTGGACGCTTTTCACGTGACCAATGCGCTTACGCGATTCAGTCATTATTTTATCAATTACGGGGGGCATCAAAAAGCGGCCGGGCTAACGGTGCCGCAGGATAAATTTACAGAGTTTAAAGAAGAATTTTTGGCTTATGCTGAAAAGTCCATTGAGGAAAACCAGCTTGTCCCGGAACTTCAAATAGATTCGCTCGTTGATATTGACCAGCTCAATCTGGCTACGGCGCGGCGCTTACAGGAAGTTGGACCCTTCGGCGAAACCAATCCCGAACCGTTGCTTTTGCTGGAAAGGGCCTATATCAGAGAAATTGTACCCTTAAGCAACGGTAAACATCTAAAACTGTACATTCAAAAAAATAATCAGATATTTGAATGTGTTTGGTGGAACTCGGGTGAATTCAAAGATACGATCACCTTTGGAGGACAAATCGATATCGTCTTTAAGCTGAATATAAACAACTGGCAGGGTACGGAACGATTGCAATTGACGGTTGAGGACATTAATTTGAAGGATTGACGTCCAAATGCAGGTCGGTATTATTGACCTGAAACACAGTTTTAATAAATGAAAAGTTTAGATTGTTTAAGACGATCTTACTCAAAGCGCTTGATTTTAATCGGGCGTTATCCTATTTTTATTCCAAAGCAGGGCAGAAAATGCAAGAACGAATCATCGAAATAATTGTATATTTACTGGAAGAATTTCGGCAGGAGCATACGGAAGAAAACTATTCCGATTTATCCAAACAGCTTATTTCCCTCGGTTATACGGAAAGCGAAATAAATCTTGCTTTTTCATGGATTTTTAATCATTTACAATCAACCGGAAGTGGAAACGGCGAGGAATTTAGTTACAGCCTGGGTTCCAACCGTGTACTACACGATGTTGAAAAACTGGTGATTTCGGCCGAGGCGTATGGTTACGTTTTGCAATTGCGGCATCTCGGTATTTTATCCGATTTTGATTTGGAAATAATTATAGACCGCGCTCTGGCTTTGGGAACAACATCCATTGAGATCGCTGATATCAAAGCCATTACCGCCTCCCTGCTTTTCGGATCAGATTCCGGTAATTCCTGGGAAGGATATTTCTTTCAACAGGGAAACAATACCGTTCATTAAAAGGTCCTCTTTTTTTTATTGTTGGCACGTCATATATTTAAATTAACAATTAAATAACGGTTTTATTAAATCTGTCTGGTATCGTACTTATGGCAAAACAATCGCTTGTTATTGTAGAATCTCCGGCAAAAGCCAAAACAATCAACAAATATCTTGGTAGAGGTTTCAAGGTTTCCGCCACGGTTGGTCATGTAATTGATCTGCCCAAAAGCAAATTGGGTGTAAGTGTGGAGGAGGGCTTCAAACCCCAGTATGTAAAAATACGCGGCAAAGAAAAAGTTATAAAAGAATTGCGTGAATTGGCGAAGAAATCTTCTCACATCTATATAGCTACCGACCCTGACCGTGAAGGTGAGGCTATCGCTTATCATATATCCACCCTGTTAACCAATGGCGATGAAAAATCGATACGCAGGGTAGAATTTAATGAAATTACACAACGCGCTGTGGAAACGGCGATGAACAGTCCGCGCGAGATCGATATGGCCCGTGTGTATTCTCAGCAGGCCCGTCGCGTGCTGGACCGGCTGGTTGGGTATAAAATAAGCCCGGTGCTATGGCAGATGATCTACCGCGGCTTAAGCGCCGGACGTGTGCAATCGGTGGCTCTGCGGCTTATCTGTGAACGTGAAGAAGAAATCCGTAATTTCAAACCGGAAGAATTTTGGACCATTGCTGCAATGGTGAAACAGGACAATAGTGCACCGTTTCAGGTCAAATTAAACAAAATAGGCGGTAAAAAGGCCAGGATTTCCAACCGGGAGCAGGCCGAAGAACACACCGCCGCCATCCGCGCCGCCAGCCTGATACTGAGCGCAATTACCAAAAAAGAGGTTAAGCGACAACCGGGTCCGCCTTTTATTACCAGCACATTGCAACAGGTTGCCGCCCGGATGCTGCGCATGTCCACTAAACGCATCATGTCTATTGCTCAGGGATTGTACGAAGGTGTGGATATTCCCGGTCAGGGCAGTGTTGGCCTTATTACCTATATGCGTACCGACTCCACCCGAATCAGCCAGGAGGCCCTGGGAGCGGTTTCGCAATACATCCGGCAGCAATTCGGCGAGGAGTACGGCCTGCCCAAGGCCCGTTATTTCAAAACAAAAGCAGGCGCGCAGGACGCACACGAAGCCATCCGCCCCACCTATATTACTCCGGAGTTTTCACCGGAAGCTTTAAAGCCGCATCTCTCGAGAGAACAGTTCAATCTGTATAATCTCATCTGGAAACGGTTTGTAGCCTGCCAGATGGCTCCGGCTCTGGTGGAAAAAACAACCCTTACCGTGAGCGGCGATAAATACGAACTTACTGCCGAAGGCGAGGTAATAAAATTTCCCGGCTATATGCGTGTTTACAAAGAAACGGAAGAAAATAACGGCAATGGTAATCAGCAGTTACCGGATAATTTACAGGAAGGCGGCCCCTGTCAATTGGTCGATCTGAAAGCGGAACAAAATTTTACCAAACCCACGCCGCGCTATACGGAAAGCACCCTGGTAAAGGAATTGGATCGATTGGGAATCGGCCGGCCGTCCACCTATGCCCAAATTGTAAGCACCATTCTACAGCGCAAATACGTGAGCCTGGAAGAACGTAAATTACATGCCACAGAACTGGGAGAAACCGTGAACCGTATTCTGGTGGAAAATTTTCCCACTTTGTTCAGCGTTTCGTTTACCGCCGAAATGGAAAAAGAGCTGGACGATATTGCCAGCCGGAAAGCCACCTACGAAGAGGTCATGGATAATTTTTATAAGCCCTTTAAGGAAGCGGTAGAGCGGTTGGAAACCCGGAAAAAGGAAGTAAAGGAAAATTTGCAGGAAGAAGCGGGCGAGCTGTGCGAGAAATGCGGCCGGCCTATGATCATCCGCTGGGGACGCAACGGCCGATTTATGGCTTGCAGCGGGTTCCCGGAATGCAAAAACACCAAACCGTTAAACGAACAGGAAGCTCCGCAGCAAACCGACGAAATATGCGAGAAATGCGGCAGTCCGATGGTTATCAAACAGGGACGTTTCGGGGCTTTTCTGGCCTGCTCCAATTATCCCAAATGTAAAAACACCAAACCGCTTTCCACCGGTGTAAAATGCCCTAAAGAAGGCTGTGACGGTGAAATTGTGCAAAGGAAAAGTAAACGCGGACGTGTTTTCTACGGGTGTTCCAATTATCCCAAATGTGATTTTGTAAGCTGGGATAAACCGGTTAATAAAAAATGTCCATCCTGCGGGAATAATTACATGGTTGAAAAGATTTTAAAGAGTAAGGGGGAATTTTTACGCTGTCCCGAATGTAAATTTGAATTGTTTGAATAAAAATTCTTGCATTTTTTCCTCTAATTTACGATGATATATACAGCCGTCATTTCAGCCTGATGGAATAAATGGATAAAACCATCCGAGATTATTTACGATATATTTCTCTGGAACGCAGGTACTCACCTCATACGGCGGAGTCGTACGCCAATGATTTACGTCAGTTCGAATCCTTTTTAGTTGAATATTTTGGTACGGAGCGGATTTTTTGGCAGCGTATCGATAAAAAAATTATTCGATATTTTTTGATCGATTTGCAGGATAAGAATCTCTCCCATCGCAGCATCGCCCGAAAACTGGCCACTCTAAAATCCTTTTTTAAATATTGCGCGCGCGAGCAGATTATCGATCACAATCCGGCTCTGTCTATTCGAATGCCCCGCTTTCCTAAAAAGCTACCCGAGTATTTAAGCCCGGATGAAATTACAAAACTACTTAAACTGCCCAAACCTTCCAGCTTTGAGGGATTGCGTGATTTGGCGATACTGGAATTATTTTACGGAACCGGAATACGGCTTTCTGAGTTGATAAATATGAAAACCAGCGACATTCACTTTAATGAAAAAAGGATTCACATCGTAGGAAAAGGAAATAAAGAACGCATTGTACCGATAGGACAACATGCAGAACAAATTCTTAAAAAGTATTTGCAGGTTCGCGCTCAATATGTGAATAAATCTGTCGAAAACGTTTTTATACTTCAGTCCGGTAATAAAATGTATCCTATGGCAGTACAAAGAATTATAAAAAAATATTTAGGACTGGTTTCCAATTTAAATCAGAAAAGCCCCCATATATTACGGCATACCTATGCAACTCATTTACTCAATGCCGGAGCCAGCATTCGTACGGTGAAAGATCTTTTAGGCCACGAAAGCCTTTCGACAACTCAGGTATATACGCATCTGTCCATCGACCATTTGAAATCAATATATAACCAGGCTCACCCGGGAGCCGCTAAAAATAAACCTTAATTTAAGGAGGTCAGAATGAACATAGCCATCACGACCAGAGGGTACAAAGCCCCAGCCCGTTTAAAAAATTATTTGCAAGATAAATTGAAACGACTGGATCGTTTTGCAAATCGAATTATGGGTGTGGAAGCTATCCTCTCCTACGAAAAGAAGGATCAAGTGGTGGAATTTAAATTAAAAACGCCTCATAAAATGATTATCGTTAAAGAAAAATCGGAAGATGTTTTCAAATCGATTGATCTGGCGATTGATAATCTGGAAAGGCAGTTGGCCAAGATAAAAGAAAAAATTAAAGAACACGACAAGGTTAAGATGGTTGAAAACCTGGTCAGCTAACATTCTTCAGAGATATATTCGAGGGCGTCTTGCTAAGGCAGGACGCCTTTTTTAATTTTTGCCCCTGTAGGTATTCTTTATTAAATTAAAATACTATGGAAGACTTTTTAACCGTCCGAACATTACTCAGTGAAACTCAATCTCAACTTAAACTTAAACTGGTCTGTTCCGAGAACGGATTGAACCGTAAAATTACCACCAGTGAGTTACATCGACCGGGGTTAGCGCTTTCCGGATTTGTTGAGCTGTTTACACACGACCGGCTTCAAATACTGGGTAACACAGAGATTAAATACCTGTCCGGTTTACAACCATCTGCGTTAACTCGTTCCATAGACCGTTTTATCGAGTTTGAAATCCCGGCGATTATAGTTACTAATAACAATCCGGTTCCCAAACAGCTTATCGAAGCGGCAACGCGCCGTTATATTTCCATATTCAGCACGCCATTTAGTACAACACGGCTTATCCATTTATTGAGTGAATATCTGGAGAGTAAATTTGCTCCCCGGGTTTCCATGCACGGCTCGCTGGTGGATGTGTACGGGATTGGTATTTTGTTTACCGGGCGCAGCGGTATCGGGAAAAGTGAAATAGCTCTGGATTTGGTGGAACGCGGTCATCGTCTGGTTGCCGATGATTTAATTATAGTTACCAAAAAAGCCGAGCAGGTGTTAATAGGCAGCGGAAGGGAAATAGCGGAACATATTCTGGAAATCCGGGGAATTGGACTCATTGATGTACGCCAAATGTTTGGTATCCGCGGCGTGCGTATGCAAAAACGCGTGGAAGTAGTTGTAAAGTTGGTGGATTGGGATAAAAATCTGGATTTCGAACGGGTGGGTTTGGAAGAGAAAACTACAGAAATATTAGGTGTGGAACTTCCCGAAATAACTTTAGCGATAAATCCCGGCAAAAACATTACGGTTATAGCAGAAACGATTGCCATGAATTACCTGCTGCGTATGTACGGTTACCATACGCCCAAAGAGTTTAACAAACGCTTGAAAAAATATATGAAGGAAAAAGATCTGGTTCCTATTTATAAGGATCGTGATTATTTAGAGAAAGATTTTGAATGAGTAAAAATTATTATGCCTGCGTTATTACCCATGGGACGCTTGCCCAGTGTTTAAAAAAAATTTCCGAAAAGCTGGTGGCACCTTCGGTAGAAGTTAAGGCATTTACAAATATGGAACTTTCTCTGGAAGAAATCGAACACCGGATATGGGAAGATGTAAATAAACAAAACCCGGAAAAAATTATTGTTTTTGTGGATTTAGCGGGAGGCAGCTGCTGGCTGTTGGCCAATCGAATCAAAATGAAACGTGACAATATCACGGTAATCGGCGGCGTAAACGTCCCTTTAATTGTTTCTTTTCAAATGCATGTGGATCGTATGGACTGGGATAATTTAGTGTCCAAAATTATTGAAGACGGTAAAAAAGGTATTTTTAAAGCATAAAGGAAATATGGGAGTTCAACTATTCCGAATTGATGATCGATTAATACACGGTCAGGTCGTTTTGGGCTGGGCAAACTATCTTAAAAGCACACGTGTAATCTTATGCGATAATATGGTTCGCGAAAACGATTGGGAACGGGAACTCTATCTTTCGGTGGTTCCGGAGTATTTAGTTTGTAACGTTTTTAATACAGAGGAAACCAGTCATTTTATCCAGGATCATCCTGTAGAAGTTGAGAAAGCAATTTTGGTGGTTAACTCACCGGTCATTATCGAAGAACTTTTAGATAAAGGCTTAAATCAGGATGTAGTAAATGTGGGCGGCATCCATTTTAAACAGGGTCGTAAAAAATATTTGCCCTATCTGTTTCTAAACGAGGAAGAAGTCTCTTCTTTTAGGCGTTGTATGACCAGAGGGGTACAATTTGAATGCCAGGATATGCCAAACAGCAAAAAACTTCCGTTAGAAGATGTTATAAAATAGTACATTAATATTCAGGTAAATATGAAAATCTCCACAGAATTTAAAGTAGGTATAACCGTCCTGATTTCGTCCGTTATACTTATACTCGGTATTATCTGGGGAAAAGAATTCCGGCTGAAGACCAACAAATATAATATACAAATTGTTTTTGAACAGGTTGGCGGCCTTGTTCCCGGCGACCCTGTAACCGTAAATGGTGTAAGAGAAGGCAAAGTTTTGGAAGTGGGTTGGAGAGACCGGGATGTCTTGTGCACCATAGAGCTGAATGATCATATTCAACTGTTTGAAGATGCCACATTCTCGGTAATCAGCTCAGAGTTGCTTGCCGGAATGAAGATCGAGATTTTTCCGGGACGTTCAACCCGGCATATAAATCTCTCCCAACAACCCTTTCAGGGTAGTTACGGCGGTCGAATTGTAGATGTTGGACTGATTATCGGAGATTTAGCCGGCGATATGTCCCGCCTCTCCTTTCGCATTGATACTACGGTTACATTGATCAACAATATTTTAAAATCAGGTAGAATGCAATCCGATTTGCAGGCGAGTTTGGCTAATATCCATGCAATGACCAATGAGTTTAAAAAATTACCGGCCGATTTCAGAAAAATAACCGAAGAAATTGCCGAAACTACAGCCCGGTTAAATCAATTCATCGATAACAACAGCGCTTCTATGGATTCTACCATATCCGTATTGGCACAATTATCTTCCAGATTAGATTCTATGAGCGTTTCGATGAACCATATCATTACCGGCATCGAAAATCAGGAAGGCTCATTGGGTAAGATGATATATGATACAACACTATATTATAATTTAAATAAGACGTTGAAAAGTATTGATTCCCTTTCGGTTCAGATAAAGGAAAAGGGATTAGATATAGACATATTTTAACCGGATAAGCATTTGCAAAGTTTGGGAATTATTTTTATATTTAGCCTCTCAAAAATAAAGCATTTTGTGGCGCTTTAGCTCAGTCGGTAGAGCAACGGACTGAAAATCCGTGTGTCCCCAGTTCGATTCTGGGAGGCGCCACTTAAAAAAGGCTGTGAAGACTCACAGCCTTTTTTTGTATAGAAATCGATTTTCCGGTTCTCTTTTGGCAAAGTTGTCCTTCTGCGAAGATTGACCGGGTAAGGGAAATACCCACTCAAGCATTCTTACCGGTTTAAATTATAATTTAAGTTGAAGACCGCTATTGCATATATTATCTTAAATTACAATCATCATTAACATAAGGCTTCTTTTCAATATAAAAGGGACTATTTATGGCCCGAGAATGGCAGCTTAAAAAGCAGATTATAGAAATAGGTCGCCGCGTATGGACGCGCGGTTATGTGGCTGCGAATGACGGCAATATCTCCGTACGCATCAACGATAACGAACTGCTTACAACTGCCACAGGTGTGAGTAAAGGTTTTATGACGCCCGAGATGATTGTTAAAGTCGATATGAACGGTAAAATGATCTCAAAGACTTCAACATATAAACCGTCCAGCGAAGTAAAAATGCACATCGAAGTCTATAAAGAAAGACCGGATATTAAATCCGTGGTACACGCCCATCCGCCTTACTGCACCAGCTTTGCCGTAGCCGGTATTCCCTTAGATCGCTGTGTTCTGCCGGAAGCTGTTATGATTATAGGCTCTGTTCCCATTGCCAAATACGGTCTGCCCTCCACTATGGAAATTCCCGAAAATATCCGCCCGCATATTAAAAACTCGGATGCCATTCTTTTGGAAAACCACGGTGCCTTAACTTTGGGCCCCGATTTGTTAAGCGCCTATTTTAAAATGGAAACGTTGGAACATACCGCGCAAATCGTCTGGAATGCGGTTCAATTGGGAAACGTCAATGTGCTTCCGAAGGAAGAAGCTGATCGTCTATTGGGTTTACGGGAAAAATATACTATATCCGGTCGTGTAACTGCCTGTGAAACCGATCCCCTTGAACTAACGAAACCGAAAATACAAACAGCGCTTCCAAAGTCAAGCCCTTTAACAGACGAACAGATTAAGAAAATTACTCAACAAGTAATCGAAGCGTTAAAAAAATAGTAAAAATAATTCAATAAGAGTCTGAATCACAGATGCCGTTAGAAGATTATGCTCATCGTTTAATAAGAATAAGATAAATCAGCCGGATGTAATAAATTTTCCAACTTTATTTTATATTTCAAATTGGTTAAGCACAGGTATATTTAAGATTCATCCCAATTACCTTCGTGGTAAAGATTGTTAATTTCTTGTTCAGTAAGGGCGCGGTTATAAATACGGATATCGTCTACGGCACCATTATACATAAAGTTATGACGTTTCCCGCAAAACCATTTTCCTGTATAGGTAGGTAAGTCCGGGTTCGAATCCGTGAAATCCGATATTTTAGTCCCGTTAACATACAGGCTGTATGTATTTCCGCTTCGGGTGATTCCTATGAATACCCAGGTGTTCAGCTCCGTATCTACGCCAAATATTTTATGACGCTCACCGGAAGGCGACCGATAGTCCACACCAAATAATTTATTTTCGTAAGTCGTGTAAATATTAAATCTGTTTTTATCTGTGTCGTCCCCTCGTGTCCAGAATATTGATTCATGGCCTACAGAGTCATGGTTTATCCAGAAGAAGAAACTGCCATCGCCTTCTTCGTGGAAAATAAAAGTTTGCGGGAATTCAATATAATCAGCAATTCCGTTTAAGTAAAAAGCTGAACTATCATTCCCAAACCGGTCCTTTACCAAAACTGCGCCATTGACAACACCATCATTCCCATTGCCGCTTTCATCCTTGGCATTGCCGTTGAACGGATAATAAGCCGATAAACCATCGCCTTGTTCGGGTGCTGTGGATTCATTTTTTTCACAGGCCCAAAAAATGAAAGACAAAACAACAAGAAAAGAAAAGAATTTCATTTCAGACCTCCTTTATTTTTGAATTACACGAAAAGAAAGGAAAAATGCTACATAATATTACAATCCGCAATGGAGAAAATCAAGATTGGAGATCGTCTCCCTAACATTGTTTTACGCAAAACAGAAAAAAGAGAGAACAGGACAAAAGACAATAGGAATATCTGTATCCAAATTACGGAGTTAAAAATATGTAAGGGAAATGTTGAACATTACTCAAATTATTGCCTTCCCATGTTTTTTGATTAAGCAGAATATATTTTATAATTTCAGAATGAAAGCAGCATTGGTAACAGTTTCGTTTTTAGACCGATGAGAGAACCGGTCATTTTTCTGAAATACTCATCCTGAAAAGATATCAATATTTCGATATACAAAGTTAAGAAAAGGAGTTGAAAATTATGAAAAGCATAATTATCGTTTTCTCAAGCTTGCTATTATTTGCCATGAATGTGTGGTCGCAAGCAAGTAACGAGCCGTTAAAAGAAGAGCTGGAAAAATTAAAAAAATACAACAATCACCTGGAACACCGCCTGGACCGTTTGGAAAAGATGGTTGATGATGTGCGCTGGCAGCAACGGGTGGGTGACGTGGCTTTTATCGACAAAATTTATATTACCGGCCCGCCCAAATGGAAAGAGAAGAATCCCACCGCACAGGGCGCCGGCAATCCGGTTAAATTCTGGAGCTATGTGTTTATTCCTAAAACGGTCAATTATTCCAAAAAATATCCTTTGCTGGTTTTTCCGCACGGCGGCGTGCACGGCGATTTTACCACCTATTATACCCATATCATCCGGGAAATGATGGCCCAGGGCTACATTGTGGTTGCTCCGGAATACCGCGGCAGTACAGGGTACGGCAAAGCCCATTATGAAAAGATCGACTATGGCGGGTTGGAAGTGGAGGATGTCTATTCGGCCAAGAACCACATTCTGGAAAACTATGATTTTGTCGATGCCGACCGGGTGGGCATTATCGGTTGGAGTCACGGAGGATTGATTGCCCTGTTCAACATTTTTAACCATCCTGATGATTACCAATGTGCCTTTGCCGGGGTACCGGTAAGCGATTTAGTAGCACGTATGGGTTATAAAACCCAATCTTACCGTGATCTGTATTCTGCCGATTATCATATCGGTAAAACGGCATACGAGGATGTGAACGAATACCGCCGCCGCTCGCCGGCCTGGAATGCCGAAAAACTGCAAAACACCCCGCTGTTAATCCATACCAACACCAATGACGCTGATGTAAATGTGCTGGAAGTGGAACATCTGATAAAATCGCTGAAAGCGGCCGGCAAGAAATTTGAATACGAAATTTTCAAAGATATACCAGGCGGGCATTCCTTTGACCGCATGGATACCAAAAAGGCGCGGGAAATTCGCTTAAAAATATATAAATTCTTAGCTCGTTATCTCAATCCGCCAAAAGTGTTGAAGACCCTGGAGGACATTAATCGGGCAGCATATCGATAAAACGGACTGCGAAATATGGCGCTTAGAAAACTAAAATCCGCAAAAGCCAGCAGGGAGCTGTATCATAAATAGAAAATCAGTTAAGCAGGTTCACAATTAACCGCGACGGATATTGTTTGGAATGATAAACCCGCTGCACCGCCTTTTTAAAATCTGATTCCTGCGCATTATAAATATCGGTGAAGATCTGCGGATTACGGTCAAACAGCGGGAACCAGCTGCTTTGCACCTGAATCATTATTTTGTGCCCGGGTAAAAAGGTGTGATAAATATCCTGCAGTTTATATCGAATGCGGGTAATTTTGTTGGGTTCCATCGGTTTAGGCTCTGAGTAGCTATCGCGGAATTTACTGCGCATAATCTCGGCACGGACCAAACGTTGATATCCGCCCATTGGTAATTGTTTCTTATCTTCCTGTTGATATCGGAAGGTATCCGGATAAACATCAATCAGTTTTACCACCCAATCGCAGTCCGTACCGCTGGTGGAAACATACAAATCGGCCGTTAAACCGCCTGCCAGGGTTAATGAATCGCTCAGAATTTCGGATTCGTAGGAAAGCACATCCGGACGTTGCCAGGCAAAACGCTGGTCTTCGGCTAAAAACTTTTTACCCCAGCGGGTTGTCAGCCGGTTGACAAACGGTACCGGGCGGTTCGGGTCACTGATATATTCATCGTAAGAGAGACCTCTCTCGGTCGGTTCCGAAAAATCGAGTCTTTCGCCGGGATGTAAATACAATGCGGATTTTTGCAGTTCCAGAGGCGGCCAGGTTTTAAATTGCTGCCAACGGTTTTTACCCGTATCGAAAGCGAAAGCCTCGGGCAGATGCAGTTCGCCTTTTTCCTTCAAAAAATAATTAAAAAAACTTAGCTCAATTTCTTTTTGATACCAATGGGATGTTTTCGCGCCAAACCAGATATTACCAAGCCAGTCGCCATCGGTACGTGCCCAGCCGCCGTGACCCCACGGCCCCATGACCAGATGGTTATGAATGCCGGGATTGTTTTTTTCTATAGCTCGATAGGTTTCCAACGTACCGTATAAATCTTCCCCGTCGTACCAGCCGCCCACCACCAAAACAGCGGGTTTGATATTTTTCAGATGAGGTAAAATGTTGCGCGATTGCCAAAATTCGTCATAAGTGCCGTGCTGCATAGCCTTATTCCAGAAATCGACTTTATTGTGCAAATATTTGCCATTGGCATTGAGCAGGGGCCCCATATCCAGGAAAAAGCGGTAACCGTCGGGTGTACCGTGTTTAAAACGTGGCGGCCATTGGGTCGTCGGTTCCGGGCGGGGTTGACCGAAATTGGCAAAGAAATTAAAGGCCAGCATTAGAGTAAAAGCCCCGTTGTGGTGCATATCATCGCCCACAAACCAATCGGCAATAGGCGCCTGCGGCGAGACGGCTTTGAGCGCCGGGTGCGCGTCAATCAACCCCATACTACTGTAAAAACCGGGATAGGAAATACCCCACATACCGACTTTTCCGTTATTATTGGGGATATTTTTAACCAGCCAATTGATGGTATCGTAGGTATCGGTTGTTTCGTCAATGGTCAGAGAATCGGATTTATTGGGAATATAGGGACGCATATTTACAAATTCACCTTCGGACATAAAACGTCCGCGCACATCCTGATAAACAAAGATATAGCCCTCATCAACAAACAAAGGCGAGGGGCCGAATTTTTTGGGGAACTTATCTTCACCGTACGGATGAACGCTATATGGCGTTCTCCAGATTAAAATCGGATATTTTTGGCTACCCTCTTTGGGCATGTAAACAGCAGTGAATAGTTTTTTCCCATCGCGCATGGGGATGTTATACTCATGCTTGGAATATTGAGGCTTTTCATCACAAGAAAGTAAAAGAAAAAAAGGGAAAAGAAAGGTGATAAAGTATTTGGAAATATTCCGAATCATGGAACCTCCTTGTCTTCGATGCTTGTGAATATAGCTAAATTAACAAAATACAAAAGAAAAGAGACATTTTTTTTGATATAACTAATCTTTCCCCGTTAGGAATACGAGTATATAGACATTTTCCGGGTAAAATTATTTAGCTTCGTGTTATCTGAATGATAAAAAAAATAAGTGTAGATAAACTTTGCAAAGGCGTCTATATCCACGATTTCAATGCCCCGTGGATCAAACATCCCTTCCTTTGGCATCGCGGCCTTATAAAGAATGATAAAATGCTCTTTAAAATACAAACCTCAGGAATCCGTGAAGTATATATAGATACAACCAAAGGATTGGACATAATTGAAGTACCGCCGAAGGAAGAAATCAAGAAGGTTTTTGAAAATGAATGGGATCAGGTTGCAGAACAAATTCCCATGATCCCAAAACCGGTTTCTTTGCGCGAAGAATGGCGCAGAGCGGAAGAAATTAAAAATGAGGCCAAAGAAATCGTAAAAGGGGTGGAAGAGGATCTTAAAGAAGGAAAAGATGTCGAAATCCAAAAAATAGATCATGTAACCGAAAAAATAATTGATTCAATTACCCGAAATCAAAATGCGCTGCTTTCCTTAATGAATATAAAAGAAAAAGATGAATTTACATTCATGCATTCCATTCGCACCAGTGTGCTGGTATCGGTTTTTGGCCAGTATTTGGAAATAGATAATGAAGAACTCAAAAAAATTGCCATGGGTGCATTGTTGCATGATATTGGCAAAATACGCATTCCGTTGGAGATACTCAATAAACCCGGAAAGCTGACCCTGGAAGAGTTTGAAACGGTAAAAAAGCACACCTTGTATGGACATGAAATTCTGTCCAGTATCGACGATCTCCCTCAAGAGGTCTCTCAAATAGCTTTGGAACATCATGAGCAATATGACGGCTTAGGTTATCCGCAAGGATTAAAGGGAGACCAAA
Organism: Caldithrix abyssi; assembly: GCA_011369465.1. Taxonomy (GTDB): domain Bacteria; phylum Calditrichota; class Calditrichia; order Calditrichales; family Calditrichaceae; genus DRQG01. The sequence continues at coordinate 5,520 of DRQG01000003.1, read as the reverse complement.
TCTATCTGGGTACGCAGATGGTTGCTTTGGTTAATGTGTACGACACGTTGATTTCGGAAACAATATACAGTAAAGCAAAAGAACCTGTTAAAGCATTAAAAACCATTTACGATCTAAACGGATACTTTTTTGAGAAAGAATTGGCCGAAAAATTTATCAAAGCGATGAGTATATATCCTGTAGGTACTTTAGTGAAGCTTTCTAATGGCCTGTTTGCCGTAGTTATTGCCGTAAATCAGGAAGCCCCTTTAAGACCCGTAGTTCGAGTCATTTATGATCCACGGTGGAAGATTTTCGTTGCGCCCTATGACTTAAATTTAAATGAAGAAGATAAAATAAATCTTCATATTCAATCTACCGTTCAGCCCCTTAAATGGAATATTGACCCCTATCAATTTTTAAGTCCACAGAAAATTTGACTGGAAATTATTCAGGCCGTTTATTTATTTGATAGGACATCCTTTATGCGTTTTTGGATAGATCCGTTTTGAAAGTAGCGATACAGATTTTTACCGGGGCATAAGGTTTCTGCATAATCTCTATGGGTCTTTACCTCATTTAATGGGACATGGTATTTTTTCATTAACCGGGCAATAAGCCGGCTTAAACTGTTCAATTGTTTATCGTTCACATGCTGCTTTTCAAAGTTGCCGATAACACAGATTAGCGCATGGCCACGAGGATCATAAGACGTATTGGTATCACCCGGAAAACGAATCGGACGGGCTTCGTATATTTTCCCCTCAAAGTCAATCATATAGTGGTAAGGGATATCGATCCAATGTTTATTATTCCGGCTCCAGGACTGCAATTCACGGATATAGGCTACAGCATCACTATCCGGCGAGAAATAGACTCCCCCATGGTGTATAGTAATTTTACTTATCTCATGAACCGGCAGGCTGTCTGTTATTGCGCTTCCTCCCCATTCAGCCGGGGTAATGATGTTCAGGTCATTTGAGAAAGGAATATGCTTTCTTTCTTGTATTTGTTTACCCGAAGCACATCCATAAATAATAATTGCCAATACACTCAGGATGGTAAAAATCTTCATTTTAAGTCCCTGGTTGATGAGAAATATGAAAAAATAATGGTAATCATGTAAAAAAATTAATAATTTATGATCCTCTACTTACGATATAAATACTATGACCATCAAAAAAATTGAAAAATCCTTAAATATCATTTGGGTTTTTATTTTTATCCTGATCGTTTTCACTTATTCATATCCTGAAAGCAGCAATCAACATTCCCTGCTCAGTTTCCGACATTTAGGACGTGCAGAAGGGATGCAGAACTCTATCATAAATTGTATTTATCAGGATAGAAAGGGATTTATATTTATTGGTACGCGAGACGGCCTCCATCTATATGACGGAAATAAAATTAGAGTATTTTCACATAATCCGCAACAACCCAACTCACTTCCATCCTCAAAAATAACGGCTATAGTCGAAGACCCGGATAGTAATTTTGTATATTGGATTGGAACCGACAACGGGTTATGCCGTTTTGATATGCTTAATAACAGCTATCGTATTTATTTTAAAAAAGAAACAATCCCCAAAAGAGGCATTCTTCCAAGCCATGTTTCTTGTTTATACGTGAGCAATGATAGAAACATCTGGGTCGGATTAAGAACCAATGGAATAAAAAAATATGATACAACCACCCGTAAATTTATTGCCTTTAAAAATGACCCGTACAACCCGCAAAGTTTAAGCCATGATGTAATTAAAAGCATTTTAGAAGATGATAATGGTAATTTGTGGGTGGTAAGCATAGATGGCGTTTTGAATAAATATAACCCCAATTCCGCTACTTTTACACGCTATACAATCGAATTGCCGGAAAAGTTGATAAAATCGCGAAAAATTAAAAGATATAAAATCTGGGCGGTAACCCGGGGCAAAAATAATATTTTATGGTTAGGTTTTTATGGGGGAATACTTTGCCGGTACAATCTTGAAACGGGAAGGTACACCTTTTACGACAATCTTAATATGAAATTACCGCCAAAACAAATCATAGGAATTCAGACTATTCTGGAAGACCATACAGGAACTCTTTGGATTGGCACCATGTATCGAGGGCTTATACAATTTGACCCGGTAACAGGCAGCCATACCATATATACCTCGGACAAGCATCTTGAGTCCGGCCTCTCTTCACATCGAATAAACACACTCTTTGAAGACAAAAGCGGTAACCTGTGGATTGGGACAAAAGATAGTGGAGTTGATCGCTTTTTGCTTCCACAAAAAGGATTTCATAATAAAACATTTTTTAAGGATACCTTTCCGTATTTGGATCGTTCACGGATTTTTGCAATCGTAAGAGACCGGGACAGCGTGTTATGGCTGGGATTCGTCAACGGCGGTCTTCTTAAGATGGACTTAAAAACGGGGAAATCAAAGTACTACTATGGCAACGGTAAAACGAAAAAATACCAGAGGTTTAAAAAAATTACCAGTCTATTGGAAGATTCTGCCGACCAATTGTGGGTGGGAACATTGTTTAACGGCGTAATGCTGTTTGATAAAAGAAAAGAAAAAATAATTAATCCGACAGAATTAAACCCGGAATTTGAAATTTTGACAAGATCAAATATTATTACGCTTTATGAGGACCTGGACGGCGATATTTGGATTGGAACAAGTAAAAGGGGTTTATTCCATTTTGATAGATTTAATAATAAGATAAATCGCTACATCTACGCTAAAGAAGACAGTCAAACGCTTTCCAGTAATATGATTCGCACAGTTATGCAGGACAGCGCCGGATATATATGGGTCGGAACAAAAAACGGCCTGGATATAGTGGATAAATATAATAAAAAAATAATAGGACATGTTTCCGAAATAAAAAACCTTAAAAACTTTACCATAAAACAGGTAAATACTTTATTTGAAGATGTTAATAACGAAATATGGATTGGGACAGGAAGGGGGTTAATTCGCTACAATCCGAGAACTAAGGAAGGAAAATTGTTCAATGAAGCAAACGGATTTCCTTCTAATCGTGTTGTAGGTATATTGGCCGATTCTCAAAATAATTTATGGATTAGCACGAGTAAAGGCATCGTCTATCTGAATATTATTCACAATACATTTTTAAGCTACACAGCTAAAGATGGATTATTGGACGACAGTTTTAATAACAATGCTTTTTTTAATGCGCCCGACGGGATAATGTATTTTGGCCACCACGATGGTATTACTTATTTTAATCCGTTCGAAATTGAATACGGACGGCGAACTCCTGAGATAGTTATTACAGGGATAAAAACAGAGTCGTCACCATTTAACGATCAAAAAGCGGAGAGTTATCCGGTATTTTTGGCAAACGATAGTCGGTTGGAGTTTCCGTGGTCCACACATACATTTTATATCGAATTTGCTATCCTCGATTACACAAATCCGGCGAAAAATTATTATGCGTATAAAATTGAGGGTCTTGAATCCAAATGGCGATTTTTAAACAACCGAAATTATTTATCTCTGATCAATCTACCACCGGGTGAATATCCTATTCGTATTACGGGCGTCTCTTCGCGAGGAGTGTGGAACGAAAAAGGTATTTTACTCAATTTAGTTATTCTGCCACCTTTCTGGCAGACATGGTGGTTCAGAATTTCCATGGCAATCCTGCTTCTGTTAATTGCTTATTTAATTTTTTATATCCGCATGAAACAGGTGAAAAAGAGAAATAAAGAACTGGAACAAATAAATACAAAGTTAAACGAGCAAATCTCCGTTCGACGACATGTGGAAAATATGCTGCGTATCAGCGAAGAAAAATATAAAAAGCTGGTAAGTAGTCTGGAACATTACATTGTTTCCTGTGACAGGGAAGGAATTATAACCTTCATTAACGAGGCTCTGGCCGCCCGATTCAGAGAATCTGCGGAAACCCTCATCGGTCAATCAATTATCCCCAGAATACCCGAAGAGAGAAGAGAGGAGTTCAAAAATAAAGTAGAGCATGTTTTATCGACCGGCATTTCTCTTAAATATGACGCCGAACTGGAAAGAAATATGCATAAATATTATTTTCATATTCATATACAACCGCTAAAGGAGGATAATGGGCTAAGCCGACAGGTTCTGATTGTCGTGGCGGACGTGACACACCAACGTAATCTGGAAGACCAACTCAGGCAGTCGCAAAAGATGGAGGCCATAGGGAAACTGGCCGGAGGCATTGCCCATGATTTCAACAATCTTATTGCTATAATTCGCGGATATAGTGATTTAATACTTTCGGAAATCGAGGAAAAAAATGAGTGGTATGAGAGTATTCTGGAAATCGATAAAGCCGGTGAGCGGGCAGCGGCATTGGTTCGGCAGCTTTTGGCCTTTTCCCGCCGGCAAATTTTGCAGCCAAAAGTAATTGATGTAAACCTGTTAATCCGTGATATGGAAAAAATGCTGAATCGGTTGATCCGGGAAAACATAGAGCTGTGGTTCCGCCTCGATCCGGATCTGGGCAACATATATGCCGATCCCGGACAAATAGAGCAGGTCATAATGAATCTGGTTTTAAATGCCCGGGATGCTATGCCAAAGGGCGGGAAAATTTCTATTGAAACAAAAAAAATTCATCCGCAACATCCCGTTTTTGAGAAAAACCGATTTATGACCCCCATGGAATACATAATGGTTGAAGTACGTGATACCGGACTCGGCATTAAAAAAGAGTATCACTCAAAAATCTTCGATCCCTTTTTTACAACAAAGAAAAAAGGCGAGGGAACCGGTCTGGGGCTTTCTACCGTCTTCGGTATTGTAAAACAGAGTAAAGGATACATTTTGCTGGAAAGTGAGGAGGGTAAGGGTACTTCTTTCAAATTATTCTTTCCAAAAGTAAATGACGTAATCTCCTTTTCCCGCCAATCTGTAAAATTGACTAAAAAGCTGCAAGGCACAGAAACCATCCTTGTTGTAGAAGATGAACAAAGTCTGCGTGTGATGATCTGCAAGATGCTGAAGTCCAATGGTTACAAGGTGCTGGAAGCGGCAGATGGCGAAGAGGCTTTAGCGGTAGTGCAAGATTTTGACGGGCATATAGACCTGCTTCTTACCGATGTGGTTATGCCCGGTATGAGCGGAAGAGATCTGGCGGAACGCATTACGGAAGAGCATCAGGATATGGCGGTGCTGTATATGTCCGGTTACACGGATGATGAAATTGTTCATCAGGGCATCTTATTCCAGGATACCCATTTCATCCAGAAGCCTTTTACTCCGGAAGCTCTGGGTGTTAAAATTCGGGAAACGCTCAAAGCGTTCAAAAAAACGAAAGCCCGGTTATAAACTCTTCCAACCCATAAATCCCTTTAATCGAAAAGTATTTGTTTATGAAATTATTGATTATTTACAACCCCAATGCGGCCAACGGTCGTGCTAAAAAGCTGATACCAAAAATTGAAAAGGCCTTCACAGATAAACAGGCAACGTTGGATTTTTTATTTACCCAATATCGGGGACACGGTACCGAACTCACAAAGCAGGTTTCTTT
>DRQG01000002.1 GCA_011369465.1 Caldithrix abyssi | reverse complement strand
GGTACAAACGCACGGGCAGGACTTCGGCCCCTTCGGGAACCGGTTCAACGATTTCCATTTGCAGAGGAGCGCGCAGCATATTGCTGCGTACATATTTTACAATGCGCCTGGCTATAGAGGCGCGCAGCGAATCTGCGGAATAGAGCGACGGCGTTTCCACATAAGCCAGTTTAATCTTTCTCCCGTCTTCCAATAAGAAAACGTTGGCGTCAAGCGCTTTTCGGATACGTATTTCTTCTGCCTGTATTTGTGCAGCCATAATAATTAGGATGAGGTAGATTAACATCGGCAGGAGGAATCCCTCCTTATTTTGGGCTGTTTTTGTAGTCATTGGCAATTTCTAATTCCCCGCTTTGTAAATTTATCTATATGCACAATGCATTCAGGCCATTTTTTGTACGGCGGCTTCGCTATGCGCTTCTGCCCAGCGGAATCGTTTAAATTGTCCCAGGAAGCCAAATACAACCACGTAAGGAATATGCAAAACCTGCACCAGTGGAATACGGCTTATAAACCGTGTATCGTGCAGCGTTTTTCCTGCCAGATTCATAAAATAAAATTCACCCACCGATTTTATCCCGTACGCCGCAAGTACGGGATAAAAAACCGCAGGAACAAACAGAAATCCCAACAGACCGACGAACATAAACAGGTTGAACAGATAATAGGCCAGCAGCCCGGCTGTCACCTTTTTAGGATAACTAAAGCCTTTGCTGGCATAACGCATGCGCTGGTGCAGAAATTTACTCCACAACTGCGGCGGATCATTATATACGTGGGTTTCCGGAGCGTCCGCATAGCGGATCGTATATTGTTTTGCTTCGCGCACTCTGGTTAAAAACAAATCATCGTCGCCGGAAATAAAGGGCTTGTACTCGCCGAATCCGCCGATTTCCGTGTATAGTTTTTTCCGGTAACCCATGTTGGTACCCACACAGGTTACCGGAAAACCCAGCCCGCAGGTGGCAGCCGCAACGGCGGCATGAGACAGATATTCCAGAGCCAGCAGGGATTTGGTAAAATGACCGGCAGGTTTTACCGTGTAGGGGGCATATCCGATAACCATGTCGGTTTGTTCCGTAAAATAGGAAACCATACCGCTCACCCAATTTGATCCGGGACGTCCGTCCGCATCGGTTAATAAAATAACCTCGCCCCGGGCATGCCGGATTGCGGTATCAATGGCGCGTTTTTTCGGAGCAAAATCCGGACGGCGATCTTTGATGGAAATCGGCCTGAAACGGGTATCCTGTTCTGCAAACCGGTCGGTAACCGCTCCGGTGGCGTCCGTGGAACGGTCATCAACAATGAGAAACTCCACTTTCTCAGGAGGATACTCCTGAGCCTGAAGACATTCCAGACAACCCGGTAAATGTGTTTCTTCATTGTGGGCGGAGACAATGACGCTGACCATAGGCTTACTATCGGTACGTCCCTGTTTTTTTATTTGATTGAAACCGTTGGAAAGATACCATAAACCGGCAGCATAAACGAACGTGAACATAAAAAGAATGATCAGATAGGTATCCATAAAAGTCCGGGAAATCACCGTTGATTTGACAGAAGTAAATTACCCGAATTTAGCGTAAATATGAATTAATTCAAAATAATCCGGGGCTTAGAATCCGAAAACGCTCAGGGAAAATCCCTTAAATTCCGTATAGTTTAAATAACCGGTTGTCGTATAACGCGTTTGCATATAGGAAAAATTTATATGGGAAGCCAAAAATTCAAGAATCCTGTCGTTGCGGTTGTGGGCGGATAACCATTTGAATAAACCGGTGGTTTCCAGTTTAAACCCGGCTGTCTTTTGGCGGCTGCGGTAACGCGGCCCCCAGAAGCGGCCGTCGCTGTACGAAAAGGTTTCGGCCAGCGCGATTTGCCATCCCTGATATATGGAAACTTCGAGACTACTCTTGCCTAAAAAAACATTATCCCAAATTTTAATGGCCCCGGGAGAATCCACATAATACGGATCCACCCCCACCTCGTTTCTGTCCACCAGCAGATCGCGCGCTTCCGACGCCCAGTCGAAACGAAACATGCGTAAATTATATGGCCCCGATTCTGTATCGAATCCCAGAGAAACAGCGTAACCAATCCGGGCTTGCTTTGGTAACGGATCTGATAGAGGGGAAGACCAGTACGATAGGAACTTTTCCCAAAAATTACTCAGGGTATACCCCATCGAAAAGTTAAAAAAAGGAATGGACGTGCCGGCAATGGTTATTTCTTTGGAAAAAATATCTTGATACAACGAAATAAAGGGAACGGTGATCTGCAATCCGAAATCGGCCGTTTCTGTTTTGGTGCTTAAGTCCGGCGGGCCCAGATTGGATTCGATTTTTTTATACGTGTACCCCATATTAAAAAGAACATAATAATCCAATCCCACACCTGCCGCGAAGGCAGAATATTTTTCTATGGAATGATAAATACCGATGATGTTCCCGTTTTCATCCGACCAGGCATTTTCTCCGTAATCCAGTTCCGTTTGTATATAACCGAAGCCGAGAGATATGGGCAGGTTCGGGTTCGTATTTTTAAAGTTATAACCGGCGTTAATGGCGGTGCTGCGGAATGTCAGGTCTGAAATATTGAAAGAAGGCAGCCAGTCTGTTTTTTCCGAATACGATTGCAGACTGAAATTTTTATCTCGTCCAAAATTGCCGAGTTGAGCGGGATTAAAATAGAATCCGAAGGCGTCGTTGGTGGGCAGGGCCGTATAAGCGCCGGCCATACCGTTGAGATAGGGAGCAGGATGAGTGAGCAGGAAAGGCAGAGCAGTCTCGCCCTGGGAGAAAGCACGGCTTTGAAGCAGCAAAACGGCTAAAAATGAAGTTAAGAGAATTTTTTTCATATTCCTCTCCCGTTTTGTGAGTCTGTCTTTGGCTTATACAATATAGAATTCTAAAAAAATATAATGCAATAGAAAAATACATACATGAATAAAAAAACCGTGGCGTCGTTTCCTGAGGAAATACGCCACGGTTAAACGCTTGGATGATAGGATATACTAACGAAGCAAAATCATCTTTCTGGCCATTTGTGTTGTCTGCCCGGTTTGCAGGCGATAAAAATAGACGCCGGAAGAGACCGTCTGTCCCTGATTATTCCTGCCGTTCCAGCGTACTTCGTGGTAACCGGATTTAAGTCGGCCGTTTAACAAGGTTTTAACTTCCCGCCCGAGGATGTCATAAACCTTCAACTGCACCGTTTTACCCTCTGCTTCTTCGGGAAGACCGAAACGTATGGTGGTTTGCGGGTTGAAAGGATTGGGATAGTTCTGTTCCAAACGATAGCTCAGAGGGATGATCTCCGGTTTAAATTCAGCGTCAGTGCTGGCGTAAATACGAAATTTATAATAGCGCTGACCCGGTTTAAACGTGAAGGTATTTTGCCTGTCCATCGGTATGACCGATTCTGTTTGACGATCCAGAAGGAAAAGATGGACGCCTTGTTCCTGTGCCTGAGTAACATCCCATTTCAGATGATGTTCTTTCTGTCCGCTGCGCGTTTCCACCACCGCATCCCAGTACAAAACATTATCGTAACCGGCATCATCGGCTTTATAGCTTATACTGGAGCGTCCCTTATCGCCCGTAAAATAGAACGCGCAGTAATCGCCAAAGGGCGGCGGTTCGGTATATTGACCTTTCCGCTCCATCCCCGCACCCAGTATGTTGGTGGGGTCGGTATACGATTCGTTTTCGACCCCGATGTTGATACGCCAGCCTGTGCCTGTTTTGGCCAGCGGTTTTCCCAAAGCGCTGTCGGCCGACGTAACGGCGTTCTTCTTAAAGTTTGGTTCGGTAGTGAAGGTGATGGTGCCTTGTCCGCGTGTTTTGAACCAGTAGGCGAGCCAGGGATACGCTATGGCTGAGCTATCCAGTTCAACAAGAATGTAACCTCGTTTATCGCCAACCCGCAGGAACCAGTGCACGGCGCCGTCCACCAGCCCGGCCTGCACCGCTTCCAGCAACGGGAAATCCCGGTCAAGACTGTCGGAGTGAAAAACCATATTTTTCCAGGCGGTTGAATAATCCACCGGCGTACCCACCTGATTCCAGCCGTTCTGCAAAGGCCGGGTGAGAATATCTGCCGGATGTTCACCGGGTTGCAGCCGTTCATAAGCGCTCAAATCGAAGTCGAGGTTTTGCATGGGCATCACCCAGAAACCATTGCCCGGTTCGATATTGGCTCTGTCCATCGGCAGATAATCTTCCTCCTGATTATCCCAAACAAGCAGCATGGCTGCAGAGTCCGGATAGTCAAAGTCATTCCAGCTCAGGGCCTGGCCGCGCGGAAAAGACATAAGATACCAGCGATGCCGTTTTAGCTGGCGCTGGAAGGTGCGAATTTCAAAACGGACGCTGTCTGCTTTTTGGCCCTCATAACCGCGCCCCAGTGAATCATAGGCCCATATTTTAAACAAATATTGTCCGTCCTCCAGATTCACATAGGAAACAGAACTGATCCCGCTTGTATCGGTAATGACGGGTAAATCGTCCTGAGCATCGTTATGCAGGAAATAACGAACTCGTACATTATCAAATCCCAACGGGTTGTCATCGTTGTCGGTTACAATGAAATCCAGCCGGATTCCGGATTGAAATACGATTTCGTCGGGAAATTCGGTCAGGATAACACGGGGGGCCAAAAGTCCCGGATCATCTTTTTTGAGTACGGTAATTTCATATTCCAGCAAAGCCGTGCCGCCAAAACCATCGCTGATTTCAACACGTACGGCATGTTTGCCGATATGAGCCGAACCCGGCGTGCCGCTTAATACACCCTGCGGCGAAAGGGTCAGCCATGCCGGTAGTTCTACTGCTGAGAAAATTAAGCTGTCTCCATCGGCGTCATGGGCCTGTATGGTATATTCGTAAGGTTCATCTACCCGAACAAAACCGGGCGGAGTACCGCTGATTTCCGGCGGCGAATTTAAGCCGCGACCGAACAGGGCAATGGTTTTAACTCTGTAAAATACCCGTGTGTCGTTGGATTCGATAACAAGCGTATCCACAAAATCCATTCGGGCGTCCGGAGTGAAAATAATCGGCAGGGCTACTGTGTCTCCGGGTTGAATCGGGGTGGCGGGCAGATCGGTAAGACGGAAAATATCGCCTCCCCCTTGTATTTCCAGCCGGTTTAATTCCAGAGGTTCACCGCCGGAATTACTGATATAAACATGGGCTGTGTCGCTGTTTCCCGGCCGTATTTGCTGGAATATCTGCTCCGGGAAGGTATGCAAACGGGCAACGACAGTAGGCGCGGCAAGAACCAGGCCGCCAAACACGCCCTGGTTTATCACGCCTCCGTTGGGCGGCGGTTCGTCGCCCACATCATCGCCCGGAAAACCGGCGTCCACAGTGGGTGAATTATAATCCATGCGGAAGAATCCGGAGTCGGGCGGCATAAAAATAGGCGCCTCGCGCGTGATCTGCTGTGTCGTGGCGGAACCGGCAATACTGTCCACCGTAGAATAGGCAATCTTCAGGTTGTTTTTTGTCACCTCGCTGATAATAGACGGGCCGTTATTAAACCAGAAAATAGAATTGCGAATTTTAGCCTGCGTTTCCGCGCCGACAAACAAAGCCGATTCAAATGCATTGGTAAGCGTAATATTCTTTATATCCGCCCGGCAATTGGTCAAAGAAGCCGCCGTCATATTGGAATCGAGTAATATATTGGTCATGGACAGGGTATCCCCGTCAACTTCCAGACCCAGAAAATTAAATTGCAAACCGCCGCGCGACAGCTTAAGCGGACGCTGGTTTGCCCGGATTGCAGTTTGTGCGCCGGATACGGCGAACCAGATGAATTGCACCGTATCCGTAGCCGGATGTAGGGTGATGCCGTTCCAGGAAACTTCGTCGTGATTTGCACCGTAAAACTCGACCATTTTATCCTCGATCCAATCGCCTTCTACATGTAATCCGCCGAACACGTCCAAGCCGGTTCCCGGATCAAAAACCAAAGTGACGCCCGACGATATATTAATATTCGTTCCTGCCGGTATGGATAAATTGGTACGGGCATAATAAACGCGGTTAGAGTCGGTCAAATCATTGGTCAGAGGATCGTTCAATTCAATAAACATCTGAGCAGGAACAGGTTCCGACCAGGCGCTTTCCGAACCGTCCTCAAATACCGCCGCGACCGAATACCAGTAGGTATCAATCTCGTTGACCATCGTATCCACAAAAAACGGTTCGTACGCCTCTCTGATCCAGGATTGTTCGTTAATAAAAGGGGTGCTATCCCGGGCTACCCGGTAAAACTGGGCTATCCCTTCTTCGCTGGGTGGAGCGTCCCAGCGTATCTCGACGGTTCTTTTATGAGGGTACAAAACATCGCTGATGACAGGACGCCAGGTTTGTTTCTGAAAAACCGCTACTTCTCCGCTGGTTTGGTTGTAAACCAGAAAATCCAGAAAAGCGTCTTTGTTAAAATCCGCATATCGGAAACCGTCCGTGGTAAACGGCAACGGCCGGAGGTTTTTCGGATTGCTGAATAACTGATAATTCCCCTGCTGAAAGGTCCGGTTTTCCAGCAGCTTCAGGCTGTCGCCGCTGATAAGCGCTATGTCCATCAATAGCGGTCCCATACTGCGATTGTTATTCCCGAAATTGTGAACGGTCATCGCCCGTATATTTTGTCCGGCCGGGTTGGTGTAAATAAGGCTGTTATCAAAGAACCAGCCTTCTCCCCACCTGTAACGAAGGGCATATATCTCGTTATCGCTTGCGGCAAGCACTTCCAAATTGAAATCATTATCCAAATCTGCCAGAGAAATGTTACGAATTCCGGATTGAGGGAAATCATATATATCATAAAAATATCCGTATCCCCCGCCGCGTTTTACCTGCATACTGCCATATTCATCCAGCCAGGCCAGATCATCAAATCCGTCCAGATCAATATCTCCAATAACCATTTTTCTGAAGCGGGTAACGGAAAAATCCGAAATATTCTTGTATTGTCCGAAGTTATTGAAACTGATATTCATTAAGGTGAACAGAGTGTCGTTGAGCACCAGAAGATCGGTCAGCTCATTGTTATCGGCGCTGTAAGGAATGATCTGTTTAATATTTTGCGAGGAATATGGCGTTGTGTTGATCCGGAAATCAAATACCGCCGTAGAATGGTTTTCGATGATATGGATGGAACGGTTATCATAAAGCAATAAATCCGGTAATCCATCCCGATTGATATCGTCGACCACCAACTGGTTTTCCATGGTTTGCGAAAGGGTAACCCCTGTAGGGATACTGAGACGATCGCGTAAATAAAGACCGTTTGCCGAATCCGCACTGAAACAATAGAGCGTGTCGCCCCCATAAAATATGACGTCAAATATATCATCCGTATCGAAAAATCCGATTACAGGATTGGTAATGCTTTTGCCAACAGAAAAAGGAGTGCCGGCCATCTGGAAGTCAAAATCCGATCCCTGAAAAGGAAGAATGTCGAAACGGTAATTGAAGTGATTGAATGGTTCCCCATTTTGCTCACCGGCTTCCCGGATGCGATCCGATACGATAACCTGCCAGCTTTCGCCGGGAACAGTACCAAAGGTTTGCGGCCGGGATGGACTTAAATAAATAATGGATGAATCTCCCGGATCATACTCTGCGTTAAAGGGAATATTTCCCGAAATGTTGCTGGAAAGAAAGACGCCTTTGCGCACGCTGTCCAGTTCCGCGGGCGAGGAGAACTGCATTTCCAACCGGGAAAAATCATAGTCAACATGCGCATTACGGGGCGGTTCAAACCAGCGCAGTTCAAAACCGTATTTCAGCAAAACGCCTCCGGCGCCAAAAATTCGACCTATATCGAAAGTTCCCTCTATATTGCCCATAATAAACATCGGCCCCAATTTGCGCTGGCGGGGATCCGTATATTTTTTATACCAGGATTTGGCTCCGTCCACCGATTCCCATACATCACCTTCCCGGGTGGTTATCCAGGCATAGGTAGCGCTGTAATCGCTGGAGCCGGCAATATCGGTGATTGTGCCGCCGATGCCGGAAGAATAAAGAACCGGCTGCATAAACATGTTGTCCAAATATTCTTTTACCCATACCTGCCCATCACTCCCCTGGACTGCATTGCCGGCAATATAAAGAAATTGATTGTAATCAATATCCTGAATAAAACTTGCAGCGGCGGCTCTGAAACCCGGGATAGTATCCGTAGCGGCAGCGGTAAATTTTGCTGCGGCGCCGGTTTTCTGCAGGCTGCTATCCTTCTGCATTATGAAGGTGGTGTCACCCCGAACGCCTATGATAAATGTACCGTTATAATTACCGACAACCTGAAGGTTGTTCAGATTGTCAATTTCTACCAGAGATTTTGTCCAGTTCCGTCCATAGTCATTACTCACATACACCGTACTGTTATCGCCTGCCAGGTAGATCTCTTCCGTGCCAAAATCAAAAAAGACGGAACGGAAATTTTCCGTCCCCAATGTATCTACCGGAAACCAGTTATCGGTTAGAAAATCGAAATAGAGCACTCTGCCGTTATCGCCGGCGGTTAAAAGCAGCGAATCCTGCCCGTAGATTCCTTTAAAAAAGCCGATGGCGTTCAGGTTTTCCGGGAAACCGCTATAGAGCATCTCCATAAAATGGCCGGATTGGTCTAACCGAAAATAGTATCCGTTATCGCCTGCAGCCAGCATGTTTTGCAAATCGCCTTTGAGCGATGTCACATCATTTACCGGCGCATAAGTGGAATCGCTGAATATCTCAAACCAGTTTTTTGCCGCTCCGGACTGGCTGATGAATAATATGCAGGAAAGCATTACGAATAGTCGATTTTTAAGAAGTCCGTTTTTTGTAAAAAGCATATGCCTCTTCCTCCTGAAAAGTCATTCGGAATAATAATACGGTTTTTTCCGAATTATTCATTGAGATGTATCAAAACTGTCTCAAATATCTTCGACTTTAATGTGAAATAATTGAGCAAAAAAGCAAGGGCAGCGAAATAATAAAAATGAGTGTAAATATCACACTTTCATTGGTAAGAAGTGCAGAAATAACGTTTCTCAAAGACTGTTTTTTATTTAATACGGAAGAATGTCATCCGCCTTGCTTCTTTCAAGAAGGGCTTGCAAGGCTTTGGCGGTGGTAACCGGTAAGCTGCAAACAAAGTTGCGGCAAACATAAGCCGTCGGTTGATTGTTAACCATGGCCCGTCCTTTAAAAACCGAGGCCTGAATGGGGCTGCTGCTCTGCGAGGCATCTTTAAGCAGCACAACTTTATTGGGATGGTAACATCCAAAGATAACTTTGCAGAAAGAATCGGGCACGGAAGAAGACCCGGTTACTAAAAGAATTTCATCCGGCTTGCTTAAATAAAAGTCCAGCGCATTCAGGTAGCTGGCATAGCCGTAAGGATTCTGATTAAAAGCCGGGGCGTATTTTTTCAGCAGGGTCTCGGCCTTTTCAATGAAATCCGGGTTTTCCGTAGCCGAGTATAAGCGCAGCATGTTCAGCAGCATAATGCCGGTTGCCGACGGTACGGATTGGTCGTACTCGTCCTTCAGGCGATAGGGCAGGTATTCGTTTTTCCCGGAGGTATAAAAATATCCATCCTTTTGTTCGTCCCAAAAACGGTTGTTTACCTGACGGGTTAATGCTACCGCCCATTTTAACCAGCCCGGATCAAACAAGGCTTCGTAAGAGTCCAGCAAGGCCTGAACCAAATAGGCGTAGTCATCGAGAAAAGCCGCTTGTTTAGCCTTTCCATCTTTATAGACATGGAACAACCGTTCTCCATCCGTCATATTTTGGCGGATAAAGGATAAATGCCGTTGAATGGTTCGTTCGTAATCGGCGTCTTTTAACACCTGAAAGGCGCGGGCATAGGCGGAAAGCATAAGCGCATTCCACGAAAGCAAAACTTTGTCATCGAGCGCGGGCGGCGTCCGCTTTTGACGCGCCCGGAACAGCCTGTTTTTGCCTTCCTGAACAATACGGCGTATTTGATCCTCACTTTTGCCAAAACGATCGGCCAGTTCCCGGGGTTCGGCTGTGATATGCAGAATATTTTTCCCTTCAAAATTGCCTTGTTCGCTTATGCCGTAATAAGTACAAAATACGGCGCCGTCTTCCGGACCCAGAAGCTGTATAACCTCATTTTTATCCCAGACATAAAATTTACCTTCTTCCCCTTCGCTGTCAGCGTCAAAGCTGCTGTAAAACCCTCCCGCCGGATCGCTCATTTCGCGTGCTGCAAAGGCCAGAGTTTCCTTAACGATACGCAGAAAAAACGTCTCCTTGGTGATCAGATAGGCGTCGAGATAGAGCTGAACCAGTTGGGCGTTATCATAAAGCATTTTCTCAAAATGGGGTACCAGCCAGGCGTCGTCTGTGGAATAGCGGGCAAATCCGCCGCCGAGTTGGTCATAGATGCCGCCTTGTCCCATATTTTTAAGCGTATGCATAACCATGTCCAGATAACGTTTTTCGCCGTCTTTGTTGTATTTACGCAAAAACAGATTCAAGGCCTGAACGGCCGGAAATTTAGGCGCTTTTCCCAATCCGCCATAGCGCGGTTCGTACATTTGCGCCAATTGTTCGCAGGCCAGGTCAAAGGCATCTTTTGTCGGCAAATCCGTACCGTTAACTTCCTGCAAGGATTGATGGATGGCTTCATCCAGTTTAGTCTGGTTTTGCAGCAGTTCGTCTTTTTTGTTGCGATAGTAGTCGGATATTAAACGAAGCAATCGCTTAAAACCCGGCCGTCCGTAGCGGTCTTCCGGAGGAAAATAGGTGCCTCCGTAAAATGGTTTCAAATCGGGTGTTAAAAATACGGTCATTGGCCAGCCGCCGCTTCCGGTCATTAGTTGAACATACCGCATATAAAGCTGGTCTACATCCGGCCGCTCTTCACGGTCCACTTTTATATTTACGAACAATTCGTTCATCAATGCGGCGGTTTCTTCATTTTCAAAGGATTCTTCCTCCATAACATGGCACCAATGGCAAGCCGCATAACCGATGCTGAGCAAAATGGGTTTGTTTTCTGCCCGGGCTTTACGAAAAGCTTCTTCGCCCCATGGGTACCAGTCCACCGGATTATGGGCGTGTTGCTGCAAATACGGGCTGGATTCATTAATCAGTCGGTTGGTGTGTTTGTACATGGAAGATTCTTTCTTGTTCTGGTTACTGCCGTCGCAGGAATAGACGGCTGTGACTATTATGAGTAAGATTATTTTTTTCATGTTGTTGTATGTTTTTAAATATACATAATCTGTGAACGGCTGGAATTATTCCCGTGTTAATGGGCGGCATATTTTTCACCTTGTTCCGCCTCTTTGAACTTTTAAGTTATTGTTGTAAATTTGCCTGTGCGTTCGGCCGGAAACTCAACAAAACATTTATAATACATCATTTCGATTGATGAGGAAGATCATGAAACAAATCGAATTATTTAAGGAAGAAGATTTACCTGCAGTTTATGAACTATGCCGGCAGGTCATGATTTACGATCGGTTTACTGAGACTCTGCTGCGGGAAAAAATTCTGGAAGACCCCAGCTACGAGGCCGGTTTGGTTTTGGTTGTTAAGGACGACGATCGGATCATCGGTTTTATGAATGGCGTAATGCGCGAAATAAACGGCAGCCGCATCGGATATATAAAATTGATGGCGGTGGATGAACGGTGGCGCCGGCAAGGTGTTGCCACACAAATGTACACTTATCTGGAACAGGAATTAAAAAACCGCAAAGCGGAAAAAATACGCATATATGATGTGCCGTTTAACTATTTTATGCCCGGTATCGATCCGCGTTATACCGCAGCGGTCAGTTTTGCCGAGAAACAGGGCTTCCGCCGTTTTGCCGATACCTGCAATATGACGGTTGATTTGGCGGGGACAGATTTTTCCACTACCACGCAAGAAGAAAAACTACGCAAACAGAATATAGTTGTCCGCCGGGCCGGTTATGATGACCGGCAAGCCATATTAAAATTTATAGATCAATATTTTCCCTTATGGCGCACCGAAGTGGAAAACAGTTTTCTCTCTCTGCCGATAAGCTTGCATATTGCTTTGCTGAAGGACGAAATAAGAGCCTTTTCGGCGCATAACGGAAATAATTTCGGAACGGGCTGGTTCGGCCCGATGGGCACCCATCCGGATTTAAGAGGAAAGGGTATTGGCGGCATTCTGCTCAAACGCTGTTTACAGGATATAAAGGACTGGGGATTGCCGCAGTCTATTATTCCCTGGGTCGGGCCGGTATCCTTTTATGCGCGTACCGTGGGCGCCGTCGTAGAACGTGTCTTCTGGCGTTATGAAAAAATATTTTAGCGGGTGAAAGATGAAAACAGGTACGATTCTGATCATCATCGGTTTAGCTCTCGTACTGATCGGCTTGCTTTGGCCCTGGATTGCCCGAATACCCATAGGGCGTTTACCGGGCGATATCATTATCGAACGGCCCAATCTGCGCATCTATATTCCGATCACATCCATGTTGTTGTTAAGCGCTTTACTTACCTTCATCTTGTGGCTGATTCGCAGATAAGCGGCTTTATAAAAGAAAAGTAGAAAACAGGCGGAAAATTTATTAAATTTCAAAAATATTTAATTTCTATGAAATCCTGCACGAAAAACCGGAACGGATATTTCTTGAAAAATAGAAAACGAATACATTCTTTCTGATGAAACGACTTAAACTCGGGCTG
This sequence comes from Caldithrix abyssi, assembly GCA_011369465.1. Taxonomy (GTDB): domain Bacteria; phylum Calditrichota; class Calditrichia; order Calditrichales; family Calditrichaceae; genus DRQG01. The sequence continues at coordinate 11,305 of DRQG01000002.1, read as the reverse complement.
GTGCTCGGCGGCGGCGGTGCAAGAGGTTTGGCGCACATTGGAATTTTAAAGGCTCTGGAGCGGGCCGGCTTGGCACCGGATATTATTTCCGGTACCAGTATGGGCGCCATGGTTGCTGCGGCTTACGCACAAAACCCGCGGGCAGAGATCATAGAAAAGCGGTTCCGTAATTTTATTTTCAGCGAAAAATTTAAATCGATGGGCGGCAATCGTTTCCGCCAGGAAAATATTTATGAGCCGGAAAACCTGATCAGTCAGATCAGCCGGGAAGTTAAACGGCGCATTATCATTAATCTGGCTGCCCACAGGAAAAGTATGTTAAAATCGACGCGCATCGATTTTGCAGTAGAGGAGCTGATTGATCCGGGAAAAGTGGAAGATACGGTTATTCCCTTTTCGTGCGCGGCCATCGATCTGGTTTCTGGGCGCGATAAAATATTCACCTCCGGCAATATACAACGGGCTGTAAAAGCCAGCTCGGCTATCCCCGGTTTTCTACCGCCTGTGGAGTATGATGACTACCAATTGGTGGACGGTTCGGTCAGTATCAATTTTCCCGTTCAACCCGTATTGGATCAGGGGGCGGATGTACTTATTATCAGCAATGTTTCTACCCCCTTTGAAGTGGGCATAAAACAGGATAATGTAGTAGATATTATTATGCGTTCTCATTCGGTGGCGACCCGGCGGATAAATGAATCGGCCCTGGCGCAGGCCGATTTTGTACTCAATCCGCCCATCGGTTCGGTGCACTGGAGTGAATTCGAAAAAATTGATTTGCTGATCGAACGCGGTGAAAATGAAGGGAATAAAGCGGTTGAGTCCTTACACCGGCTTGTTGCCAGACGCAGCCGTTTTTCATATCGTCTGAAAAAGCGAATACTGGTGTGGATTAAAGAGCGTCTTAATTAACGATTGATTCAACGCAATGTCATCCTTCGATCCCGACCAGTCGGGACAGGCTAAATTCAGGGTGACAGCTTAGCGTTATAGTGAGCCTTGTAGTGAGCTTGTCGAACTGCGTCGAACTATGACGCGGTGGCATCACAAAGGTTGTGTCATCCTTCGACGTGCTCAGGATGACAATCAACAGCGTTCAGTGTGACATTCGACGGATGACAAATGGTGGATTTAAGAGCGTCTTATTAAGGATTGAATCAGCGGATTTGGAAAAAGGTATTTCGATTTTGAAACGAGCGATTGTAGTTATCATAGACGGAGTGGGCATCGGCGAATTACCCGATGCGGCCAAATACGGTGACAACGGCAGTAATACACTGGGTAATTTGGCTAAGGCTGTAGGCGGATTGCAATTACCGAATCTTGAAAAACTGGGATTGGGGAAAATTGAACCCATATTGGGTTTGGACGGCAATTTGGAAGCGGAGGGCAACTACGGTAAAATGGCCGAAGTGTCGCCGGGTAAAGATTCCACTACCGGCCACTGGGAATTGGCCGGTGTGTTGTTATCGCACCCGTTTCCAACCTATCCGAAGGGCTTTCCTGATGAGATAATCCGGGAATTTACCCGCCTGACCGGTCTGGAAGTTCTCGGTAATAAAGCGGCTTCCGGTACGGAAATCATTAAAGAACTGGGTGAAGAGCATGTTCGAACCGGTAAACCCATCGTTTACACCTCAGCCGATTCTGTGTTTCAGATTGCTGCGCACGAGGAAGTAATTCCGCGTGAGAAGTTATACGAGTTATGCCGAACAGCCCGGAAGATGTTACAGGGGAAGCACGCTGTTGCCCGTGTAATTGCCCGGCCCTTTGTGGGGCATTCGGCCGAAGATTTTACGCGAACCAAATACAGAAAAGATTTCTCTTTGCCGCCTCCCGCCCCGACGCTGCATCAGATTTTACAACGGGAAGGCATCCCAACCGTGGGCATCGGGAAAATTAACGATCTGTATGCTTTGGCCGGAATTCAGAAAAGCGTATATACAAAAACCAACAGCGAGGGAATGCAGGCTATCCTGAAAGAGTTGGATGAAACGAAAACCGGCTTTATAATGGCTAACCTGGTGGATTTTGATATGCTGTGGGGGCACAGAAACAATCCCGATGGGTTTTACCAGGGCTTACGGGCATTTGACAACTGGTTGCCGGAATTCAGGGAAAAACTGAGCCAGGAAGATCTGGTTATTATTACAGCCGATCACGGGAACGATCCTACAACGCCGAGCACCGACCATTCGCGCGAGTATGTACCGGTGTTGGCTTTTGGACCATCGTTTAAAAAAAACCGGAACCTTGGCACACGTAAATCGTTTGCTGATATGCAGGCCACTCTGGCTGAATTTTTCGGCGTCGAAGGAACGGGCAAGGGAACCAGTTTCCTTGATTTAATTGTTTAAATTTAGAGGTAAATGTATTGCTTTTAGGAAAAGTGATCGGCCAGGTTTGGGCCACTCGAAAAGATGAAAAACTGACCGGCTTTAAGCTGCTGGTGGTGCAGCATGTGGAATTGGATTACACACCAAAGAAATCGTATGTAGTTGCTGCGGATACGGTGGGTGCAGGAGTCGGTGAAATTGTTCTGATTACCACGGGAAGTTCAGCCAGACAGTCCGAACAGACTCAGGGGAAGCCTGTGGATGCCGTGGTTTCCGCTATCATTGATAAACTGGATATCGAGTAAAACCTATGAATTTGGCAAAAGTTATCGGAACAATCTGGGCAACCCGTAAAGATCCGCAACTGGAAGGGTTAAAATTGCAACTTATTCAGCCCATAGACATCTATAAAAAGAAGAGCGGGTCGCCGCTCGTTGCCACCGATACCGTAGGCGCCGGACAGGGAGAAATTGTGTACTATGTAACAGCTTACGAAGCGGTTATCCCGTTGAGTAAAAAACCTGCGCTTACCGATGCATCGATTGTGGGTATCGTAGATAAAATAGAATGTAAAGGGAATATGGAATGAGTTTATGGGAAAACCTTAAAAAGGGGGTTTTGGAAGGCCTGCAGGCGGCCTCGGACAAAACATCCGAATACACCCGCATCGGACGTATCAAAATTGATGTATTGGGATTAAAAAAAGAGATCGAAGAAAAATTTGTGGAGTTAGGCGGTCGGGTTTACCATAACGCTATCGAGAAAAAAATATTCAGCATTGAAGACGATAAGGAAATACAACAGCTCATCGAACAGTTAAAAGATCTGGAAGCCGAGTTGAAGGCCTACGACGAGGAATTGAAGCGAATCAAAGAAGAAGACGGGGTTGATCTGGATTGAAATAATACCCGGTTTATTTGCGTTGCAACAAAGATATAACGAAAAAAGCAAGAAAAATTTACATAGTGGTCAGATTCTGACCACCGTTGATAAAATAAATAATAAAAATTTTTAACCCGGTTAAAGAGGCAAAGAGGTGGCTCAGTGAGCGATTTTTTTATCAGTAAGAATCAGTCATTAGAAAATTATTTACGTGAAATCGGAGAAGTACAATTACTGACTCCGGAAGAAGAAATCGAATTGGCGAAACGCATTAAGCAAAACGATCAGAAAGCGCTTAAAAGATTGGTGAGCGCTAATCTTCGTTTTGTTGTGAGTGTGGCAAAATCGTATCAGAATTACGGATTATCGCTGGAAGATTTAATCAACGAGGGCAATCTCGGCCTGATGAAAGCCGCCTATCGGTTTGATGAAACAAGAGGATTCAAATTTATATCCTACGCCGTTTGGTGGATTAAGCAGTCTATTTTACAGGCCATTGCCGAGCAATCACGCCTGGTGCGTCTGCCGCTAAATCGTGTAGGAACACTGACTAAGATCGGTAAAGTGTACAGTATGCTGGAACAGGAATATGAACGCGAACCCACGCCGGAAGAGATCGCCAATGTGCTGGAAGTGGATAGCGGCGACATTACCGACACCATCAAAATGGCAACCCGTTCGGTATCCATGGACTCACCGCTGCAGAAAAACAGCGATAGCCGTCTGATCGATATTATACAAAATCAGCAGGACCCGGAACCCGATTCGGAGGTGATGGGCGAATCGTTAAAAGAGGAAGTCAACCACATTTTATCCACTCTGACTGCCCGCGAAGCCCGGATTCTAAAACTTTATTTTGGCCTGGATGGAGAGAAACCGCATACTTTGGAAGAGATTGGGGTTAAATTCAAATTAACCCGCGAACGTGTTCGTCAAATAAAAGAAAAAGCCTTAAGACGGTTGCGGCATAGCTCGCGTAGTAAGGTACTGCGCTATTATTTAGGCTAAATGCAATAAAATATGGATAATTTTCACAAACTCTGCTTGATCGCAGAGTTTTTTTTTCCTATATTTTGCTTCAAATCACAGTTTAATGGTCGAAAATACTTCCAACGACTCTAAATACCGAAAAATTCCTTTCTCAGGGGCAATGAATGAAAGAAGAATCGCGGCTTGTTTTTATCTCAGGAGACCAAAAGCGGATTAAAGAGTACCAGATCTCTTCAAAAAAAGTTATATTTTATGTTTCCATATTTTTAATCGCCGTATTCGTTGGGGGGAAATTTGGTCTTGATATGTTGGTGGATATCAGTTTTAATTCAAAAATCAAAAAACTGGAACGGACCAACGCCGTATTGCAGGCCCGCCTGCTGGATATGAAAGAACGCATCAAGCGGATCGATCAGGAAATGAACCTGATTGCTCAGCAGGATGACCAGTTGCGGACCGTTTTAGGCTTAAGCGAATTAAGTGCGGATGTACGCGAAGTAGGTATCGGTGGTTCAGACTATAAATACGACTTTACCGATCAGGTGTCCGGTTTTGAGCAAAGCTCCGACCTAAGCGAACAACTGACCGAATTGGCAAAACTGGAACGAGAAATAAAACTGGAATTGGAAAGTTACAAAGATCTGCTGCATACATTCCAGACCAAAAAAGATTCTCTGGATTATCTTCCTGCCCTGCGGCCTATTTTGAAAGGGGTTATATCATCTACTTTTGGCAACCGTCTGCATCCTGTCCTCAAAGTTTACCGTCATCACGAGGGGTTGGATTTCAGCGCTAAAACGGGAACGCCCATCTATGCAACAGCCGATGGTGTGGTTCGATATACCGGCGTTATGGGCGGTTACGGGCGTATGGTGATTATCGATCACAAATTCGGTTTTGAGACCCGTTATGGTCATTTGAATAAATATGTTGTACGCAAGGGGCAGCGCGTTAAACGAGGCGAAAAAATCGGTGAAGTAGGGAACAGCGGTCTCAGCACAGCCCCGCATTTGCACTACGAAGTGCGCTTTAAAGGAAAGCCCGTCAATCCGAAATACTACTACTTCGAAGACCGAATTTTAAATGAGCGACTTGTCAGCAAAACCAATAAATAAAATTCAGCGCCGCCTTCGGGCGGTTTTTTTTTATCTGCGGATTAAGAATGTTTGGCTGCGACTGCTTTTTACCGCTGTGCTCAGCCCATCCCTGTCGCTCTTCGCTCAAAAGCCGGATAGCCTGGTGCATTTAATGTTTGCCGGAGATGTTACTCTGGCCAACCATTTTGAGAATCATGTCGGTTATGATCTTTCATATCCGTTTAAATATCTGGACTGGTTCGGACAGGCGGATATATCCATGGTCAACCTGGAAAATCCCTTGACCCGGCGGGGCAAACCGGCCGACAAATTATTTACATTCCGAACCAAACCGGAATACGTTCATATCCTGCAAGCCGGGGGAATAGATATTGTTACCCTGGCCAATAACCACATCTATGATTATGGAGCGCAAGGTCTTTACGACACCATTCGCATACTGGATAAAGGCGGTATACGCCATGTTGGAGCCGGAGGCACTCTCCCGGAGGCCCGCCGTCCGGTTGTCTTCCGTAAAAAAGATCTGCGTCTGGCCTATCTGGCCTATTACGGGCTGGGACGGCATAGCGATTCGCACCCGGCTACCGAAGATTCCGCGGGCACTGCCATGCGCGATCTGAATTATATACGTGAAGATATTCAACAAATACGGGAACAGGTGGATGTAGTGATTATCAATTTCCATTGGGGTATCGAGAAAGAAAATTACCCGCAGCCGGATCAGCGCGCATTTGCACATGCGGTGATTGATGCCGGGGCAGATTTCATTATCGGCCATCATCCGCACGTCCTGCAGGGAATCGAGAAATACAAGGGTAAATTGATTGCTTATTCATTGGGAAATTTTATTTTTGGCGGAAATTCCCGTCGCTACGAACGCAGCATCGTTCTGGAAATTCTGATCAATCCTAAAAATGCGGGGGAGTACCGCGTCCGTGTGCATCCTGTTGAAATAAAAAACTGGCAACCGGCAGCAGCCGGACAAGAGGCCCGGAAAAAGGTTGTTGAAGATTTACGTCAATTTTCTTCGGTTTTCCCTTCTTCATTCCAATTGAAAGCGGATTAATCCGAGCATTTTATTCTGAAACATATTTTTCTTTAAAAATCACAGTTTAACTTGAATTGATTGATTCAAGGTGTTAAAATTAATTTTTTATTTTGGGAGATATATTTATGATTTCAGCGGAAGAAATTGAAAAAATCGCACGATTAGCTCATCTGAGCCTTGACGAACAGGAAAAACAGCGTTTTGCCGAGGAAGTGGGGCGCATTTTGGATTATGTGAACAAACTGAACGAAATCGATACGAATCATGTCGCTCCGCTTTCCCATACGTTGGAAATTAATAATGTTTTCCGAGAAGATAAGGTGAAGCCGTCGCTTCCGCGGGAAGAAGCCTTGCGAAATGCTCCCCGGAAAGATGATTCCTTTTTCCATGTTCCGAAAGTTGTAAAAAAATAGCGTAGAAAGAAACAAATGGCTAACAGAAAGTACATATTTTTTACCGGAGGCGTGGTTTCCTCATTGGGTAAAGGCATTGCCTGCTCCTCATTGGGATTATTGCTGAAATCACGGGGTTACAAAGTGACTATTTTAAAGCTGGATCCTTATATTAATGTGGATCCGGGTACAATGAGTCCGTATCAGCATGGGGAGGTTTTTGTAACGGACGATGGTGCGGAAACCGACTTGGATCTGGGACATTATGAGCGTTTCCTGGATACCAATATGGCCAAAATTAATAATGCAACGACCGGACAAATTTATTATGAAGTAATCCAAAGAGAGCGGCACGGTGACTATCTTGGCGCTACGGTGCAGGTGATACCCCATGTTACCGATGCCATCAACGAAAAGTTTGAACTGGTTGGTAAAAAAACCGATGCCGAGATTGTGATTGTGGAAATCGGTGGAACGGTTGGCGATATCGAGAGTTTGCCTTTCCTGGAAGCCATACGACAGTTCCGTTTAAACCATCCCTCCGAAGATACCCTGGTTGTTCATTTAACATTGGTGCCCTATGTGGCCGGAGCCGATGAACTGAAAACCAAACCGACCCAGCACTCGGTCATGCGTCTGCGTGAAATCGGTTTGCAGCCGGATATACTTCTCTGCCGTACCGATCGCGTTTTACCCCAAAACGTAAAAGATAAAATCGCCCTGTTCTGTAATGTATCCCCCGGTTCGGTTATTGATGCGCTGGATGTGGATATTATCTATGAAGTGCCTCTCAAATATGTATCGGAAGGATTTGATGAACTGGTTTTGCAAAAATTGGCTCTCCCGGCAAATGATCTGAATATCACCGCCTGGCGGCAAAAAATAGAGCGCTATAAAAAGGTTCAGCGGGAAATCAATATCGCTATTTGCGGAAAATATGTAGCTTTGCCGGATGCCTATAAGAGCATTATGGCCGCTTTTACACATGCCGGCATGGAAAATGACGTCAAAGTGAACCTGCATTGGGTCAATACCGAAAAAATTAAACCGGGCAAAGCCGAAAAGTTTTTAAGCGGCATGCACGGCATTTTGGTTCCCGGAGGCTTTGGCGAGCGGGGTATCGAAGGCAAACTGGAAGCGATTCGCTACGCTCGGGAAAACAAGATACCGTTTTTCGGGATTTGTCTCGGTTTGCAATGCGCTGTGATCGAATTTGCCCGGAATGTGTTACATAAAGAGAAAGCCAACAGTACGGAATTCGATCCCGATACACCCGATCCTGTAATCCATTTAATGGAAACCCAGAAATCGGTAAAGGATATGGGCGGTACGATGCGACTGGGCAGTTACCCCTGTAAATTGAAACCGGGAACAAAATCCGCTGCCGCTTACGGAGTGGATCATATCGATGAACGACACCGCCATCGCTATGAGTTTAATAATGCCTATCGTGAGGTGATGGAGCACAATGGCATGCGCATCAGCGGAGTTTCGCCGGATAACGAACTGGTTGAAATGATCGAGATTGAAAACCACCCTTGGTTTGTGGGCTGCCAGTTTCATCCCGAACTAAAATCCAGAGTGGCCCGGGCTCACCCCTTGTTCCGAGAATTCGTAGCGGCGGCGCTTAGAAAATCGATTTAAGTGGCGCCGCCCAAATTGCTCCTGTTGAGTCCATCCGGCTAATCTACAAAGGAATCCGATTGTGAGTACTTTACCCGAAGATATATTGTTATATCGGTCGGAAAGCGTTCATCAGGAATCTTTGCGGCAATTATTGCTTCAATTGGATATAAATATACGCGAATCCGGCTATTATGCAGAACTGGATATAGACCCTTCCAATGTTCCTTCCTCAATCGCTTTGGCAATTTTGGATAACAATGACATGCACGCCATCAATTTTTTGCGTTCCTGCCTGAACGCCCATAATTATGTTCAGCGTATTCTGCTTGTATCTTCCGTAGATTTTGATTCTTTTTATTTGGCGGTCAACAAAGCGCATATAAACTATGTGATAAAACTACCGCTCCGCAAAGACGAGCTTGTGACCATCCTGAAAAAGGCCCATAAACGGTATCGGGAACTAACCCGGCCGTTTAGAAAACTGGATGCCTTGACCGAAGTTACCGAAAGCCTGCTTATGGATAATGAAAAATATCGTCAGGAAGCCAACACCGATGCGCTTACCGGCCTTTTAAACCGCAGAGCTTTCGCCGAAATTTTGGATCGATTTAAAGAAAACTTATGCAAACATCGATTCCATTTTTCACTGGCCTTAATCGATCTCGATCATTTTAAAAAAATAAATGACACCTTCAGCCACCAGGCCGGCGATATGGTTCTGCGCGAAATCTCGGACATTCTGCTCAAAAATCAACGCGTGGGAATGGATTATGCCTTTCGATACGGGGGGGAAGAGTTTACCATTCTTGCGGCAGGAACCCGCCAGCAGGAAATGTTGCGCTATTTACAACGTCTGCTGCAATTGGTGCGCTCGCGCAACTTTTCATTTCAGGGGAAAAATATGCCGCCCGTAACCTTTAGTGCGGGAATTGTTGAATGCTTAGCCGACGATACGAAAGACATTCTGGTTAAAAAAGCGGATGCCGCTCTTTATTTTGCCAAAAATTCCGGAAGGAATCGATGCGTTGTTTTTGAACCGGATATGTTGAAGTAGCGGTTTAACGCATTAAGATCATTTTTTTAACGGAAACAAACTTTCCGGCAACCAGCCTGTAAAAGTAAACGCCGCTGGCCAGGCCGTCGGCTTTCCACAACGCTTTATAACGGCCGGGCGCCTGCCTCTCATCGATTAGTGTAGTCACTTTTTGTCCCATAATATTATAAATATCCAAACGAACGGATACAAAGGAACCTTGTGTACTGCCGATGGAATAATTGATTAGCGTACTGGGATTAAAGGGGTTGGGATAGTTTTGTTCCAGAGCAAAGAATAATGGGACGCCCCCGCCGGTTTCGCTTATGGATGTAGGATCTTTCTTTACATGAAGGAGGATGGAATCCTGTGCCTGAGCGCTGCTGTCGTCCCGTAAAGTTAAATAGAGATGGGCATATCCGTTTAATGCAGGGGCCCGTAAAGTAAGCTGCTTTGAATCCGGATTGAATTCGGTTAATAACAGCGTATCCGATGCAGACATCTCCCAGAAGAGTTTTTCGGACGGCGTATCCACATCTTCTTCGTATTCGGCCAGATTCAAAATAACGGTATCGGTATTCAGAAAAACTAGACTATCCGGCAGGCCGACTATGTTCGGTGCGTCATTAACGGCTGATACGGTTATCTTCAGTATGGTTGTATCTGCGAGAGCACCGTCTGTTACCTTCAGTCGCAGCGTGTCGGTACCGAACCAATCGCTTAACGCTTTAAACAGAAATTGGCCCGATAGGTCTTTGGCCCAGACAAATGAAGAATCCAACACCTGAAAATGTAAGGTACTGTCCGGGTTGTCGGCATCTTCCACATTGGGATACCAGGCGGTAACAGACTGGTAAAGCGAATCGTCTTCGGCAAAACTTAAGCGGGGCAGCGGCGAGGTGAAGCGCGGCGGATCGTTCACAGCCTCTACGGTAAACAGGGCGCTGTCCTCGTCTGCCAATCCGCCCGGATCCGCGGCTTTAAACCAGATACGTTCGCTGCCGTTCCACTCGGAAGAGGGCAGAAGTATTCGCGCCTTGCGATCGGCAGAGATGGTAACGGATAATTGATTGTTTCCGCGATAGGTCCATACCATGTCTTCATCGGCATTATCCGGGTCCTGTACATATTGATCCAGTATAATCACGGCAAAACTATCCCCCTCGGCGATCGTCTGATCGGGAATGTCGCTTACAACCGGCGGCTGGTTAACGGCAGTTACGGTAAACCGCGCGGTATCACTATCCGATTTTTGATCCGGATCTGTGGCAATAAAGCGGATGGTCTCACTGCCGTTCCATTGACTGTTCGGAGGAGTAACCGTGGCAACATGGGAAAGGGTATCAATATTTACCTGAAGTTGTCGGTTACCCTTATAGGTCCAGGTAATTTCCGCATCACTGTTATCGGCATCGCTGACATAATCATCCAGATCAAATTGGGCGAAGCTTTCACCTTCCTGCACGGTCTGATCGGGAATGTCACTGACGGATGGCGTGTCGTTCACGGCGGTAACGGTAAAGCGTGCCGTGTCGCTGTCGCTCAGCCCTCCGGGATCGGTGGCGGTAAAGCGTATGGTTTCGCTGCCGTTCCACTGGTCGTTGGGCGCGGTTACGGTGGCGATGTGCGTTTGCGGATCGATGGATACGTTCAGTTCGATCTGTCCGTCTGCGGTCCAGTTGATGGTACTGTCTGGGTCGTCGGGATCGATTACGTAATCGTCCAGATCAAATTGAGCAAAGCTTTCGCCTTCCAGCGCGGTCTGACCGGGAATGTCGCTGACGGATGGCGTGTCGTTCACGGCGGTAACGGTAAAGCGTGCCGTGTCGCTGTCGCTCAGCCCTCCGGGATCGGTGGCGGTAAAGCGTATGGTTTCGCTGCCGTTCCACTGGTCGTTGGGC
>DRQG01000001.1 GCA_011369465.1 Caldithrix abyssi | reverse complement strand
TAAAAATACCTGCGTAAATTAGTTGTTTTATAAAGGTTTTTTTTTGTGAATTATTGGCGGGTTTAAAATCCGCTGTGCCTTTTGTTTCTGTACTTTCTTTGAGGTTGGTTAAGTCCACCAGTAAATCGTTTACGCTTTGATAGCGTTTGGCCGGGTCTTTAGCCAGCATCTTAAGAACAATGCGCTCCAGCTCCGGCGGAACACCGCTGCGCAGGGCCGAGGGCGGTTCGGGCTGGTCGTTTATAATAGAATAGAGGACAGCCTGATCGTATTCCCCTTGAAAGGGACGCTGGCCGGTAAGCATTTCGTACAATACCGCTCCAAGCGACCAAATATCCGTCCGCTGGTCCACTTCTTCGCCGCGGGCCTGCTCGGGCGACATGTAAGCAACGGTGCCCAGCGTTGTGCCGTTCATCGTCAATTTGGTTTGCCGGCTTAATTTTGCCAGACCGAAATCCACTATTTTTACAACGTGATCATTGGTAATCAGAATATTGGCCGGTTTGATGTCGCGATGCACAATACCGTGCTCGTGGGCCGCTTGCAATCCCCCGGCAATCTGAATGGCCAGATCAACAATATCTTTGATCTTTAATCTTTCCTCATTGATCTTCTCCAAAAGGCTCTTTCCTTCGATAAATCCCATGGCAATAAATATACGGTCTTCGGTTTCGTCAATCTCATAGATGGTGCAGACGTTGAGGTGATCGAGGGATGAGGCGGCCTGCGCCTCGCGGATAAAACGGGCTTTGGATTCGGCGTCACGGGTCATTTCCGGCGGCAGGAATTTAAGGGCGACAGGCCGTTTTAATTTGACGTCTTCAGCCTTGTAAACAACGCCCATCCCCCCGGAGCCGATTTGCTCAACGATTTTGTAATGTGATATGATTTTAGGAATCATCACACTAGAATGAGCTATTGTACGGACGAACAGCGCTATTTAAAACTTTCCACTGCATCCTGGTAAGTTTCGAACGTTTCAAACACTTTGACCAACTGCATAATCAACATCACGCTGCGTACTTTTTCCGTCATCGCAGATAATTTTAAAGTTCCGCCGGCGTTTTTGATACTTGCAAAACTACCCATCAATGCACCCACGCCAAGGCTGTTCATCCATTTTACGTGTCCCAGGTCAATAACAAATTTCTTTACGCCCTCTCCGAGCAGAGATTTAACTTCATTGTGCAAATCCTCCGTATCCGGAGGGCCCATCAACTTACCGTGTGGGATAATGACCGCCACGTCATCAACCATTTTAGTTTTGATTTTCATGATTTTTCCTCGCGGTTAAGTTAATTTATACGTTTTATGACTACCATTGTGATATCATCCGCCTGGTTTGCTCCAGCCATGTGTTGTCGGATTTCGCTCAAAACAGTATCGATGATTTCCCGGGCGCTATTTTCCCGCAGTTCTTGTAAAACTTGTTCAAGTCGCTCTTCGGAGAACTCTTTCTCGGCCGGATTCATAGCTTCGGTTACACCGTCGGAAAATAAAAACAGAACATCGCCCTTTTCCAAAGAAATATCTTCTTCGGAATAAGCAAAATCGCTTAGAAATCCCAGAACGATACCGCCGCTTTTCAAGCGGCGCATCCTGCCCAGGGTTGATAACAAATACGGCGGGTCATGCCCGGCGTTACAGAAAGATAGTGTATGGTCTGCGGTATCAATTACCCCGTAAAACAAGGTGGCAAATTTTTCCGCCGAGGTGTTGTTAAACAGCAAAGTATTGGAATAGGCCAAACATTTTGCCGGAGGGTTTTTCAGGAAAATCTGGCTGCGTAATGTAGCTTGCAGATTTGCCGTAAGCAACGCTGCGGGCATCCCTTTACCGGAAACATCTCCCAGACAAAAGGCAATCTGATTTTCCGATAATAAAACAAAATCATAGTAGTCGCCGCTAACCGTACGGGCCGGGATATTTATGGCAGCCATCTCATAATTGGGAAGTTGCGGAATCTCTTTTGGCAGTAGTTCTCTTTGAATAGAGGCAGCCATGCGCAACTCTTCCCGTGTGCGCAGATACTCTTTCTCGGTTTCCAGTAAACGGGCATTCTCGATAACCTGTGCCGATTCGCTGGCAATAATCGAGAGCAAACGCAATTCCTGTTCGGTAAACAATCCCGCATCTTTCTTGTTAAACAGGCAGATCAGGCCCGTCATATTACCTTTTAGCATTAAGGGTACGCACAACAGTGAATGAATCGCTATCGGGCTTTCGGGGCAGGGAAAACGGGAATCATTTTCAAAATCATTGATGAGTAGCGGTTTCCGGTTTTTAATCATCCAACCGGTCAGCAGGTCATTAAGACGATACGGCAAAGTAAACCGGCTTTGATCGGCGCGCCGCACCAGAGTGCGGAACCGATCCTTTTTGTCTTTCTGCTCCAGAAGCAGCACAGCCGCCTGTTCTACAGAAAAATAACGGATGCATTTTTGAACAATCAGATCTATAATTTTATCCAGAGATTGTGAGGAACTGATGGCGATCGCTATGTCGTTGAGTACAGAGAGTTCAGTTACAGTGGTGCGCAGTTTTTCATTTTCCTGCTGTAAAGTTTCGATTTCTTTCCGGGTTGGAATGGAAACCATCGAGATTCCCTCTAATTAAAGGATTCTTGCAATTAATTTATATAAAAACCTATGGATAGCAAGAAAAAATTAAATTCTGTTGCATCCTATATTACCGATTTATTTTAAAACTGTCAGCATCGGGATATATTTTTGACCGGATATACTCTGCTATTTTTTTGAAACCACCTAAAAAAGTACGCTTTCTCTTTTACCAACCTTCCGCGATTTCAGGTGTATTTATAAAGGACAACCGATATTGTCTGTTTCAGTCCCATCAATTCATTTTTAAGGAGGGCACCATGAAGCATTTTATTGTTATCATCGCAACGCTGCTTTTCGGCTTTACTGCGCTTTTTGCGCAAAACAAACCCGCAGTTGACTGGGAAGCATACGGCGAACAACTGGTTAACGCGATTGGCTCTACCAACAAAGGCGTGCAGCTTTCGGCCATGCGGCATATTATACGCTACGGAGACAGTCTGGAAGTTGTAATGGCCCGCTACGTGGTAATGGATAAGTTTATGAACGAAAAAGACCAAAAAATTCGACTTTTAGCGCTGGCCACCCTGGCAACGATAAACAATCCTTTGGATATCGGTTTGCTGGAGCTGCATTATAAATGGGAAAAGGATCCGGAAGTAAAAAAGATGCTGGAAAAAGTTTTAGCGGACAAAGGCCGTTTGTCCTTCACCAGATATCAGGAAAAGTAGGTAAAAGAGAAGTAGTATGGTCAAATTATCCCCGCTGTTATTCAGGTTGCTGCAGGTTTTCAATCCAGAGAAGGATGAACAAATTTCTCAGGAGTTCCGCATAGTCTGCAGCAGCCTGCGGGCGGGATGTCGACTCCTTCGTACCTTTTTATCACACCGTGGAGTAAAAAAGACAAAAGACAAAAGACAAAAGAAAAAAGAAAAATGACAAAGGAAAAATGAAAAAGAGGAATCCGGCATTCCGCTTGTCCGCCTGAGGCACAATATTTGGATATTGGATATTCACCTTGCCAGTAAATTCAATAACCAATAATGAACATGGAATAACCAATAATCAAGTTAAAAAGCCGAACATTGACTAGTCAGCCTGTCCGTCTGTGGCTGGTGTTATGTGTTCTATATTCCAGTTCAATATTTGGATATTGAATATTCTCCCTGTAGGTAATTTGAATATTCAATAAATAAGTTTGAACCGGGTAGATCCGAGATTCGTTCAAGCGTAATCTGTGTGGGGTGCCCAATTGTATTTAGTTCAAGTGCTAAAGGATTTTCATCCTCCAATTCGAAACCAAAATCGTATTTATTTATTAATCAAATACAACTGCCACAGTTCCTGAGCGCTGCTGCGGATAAGAGGCGCCAAAGCCAGTTTACCGGTTTTCCCGAATTGTCTTTCCAGATAGCGCATTTCGGTTATCTTTTCTTTAACATCTTCATCCAAGGCGGGTAAAAATCCCGCTTCTCGCATCAATAAAAGTCCTTTTGCCCGCACAGCCAGTTCCAGATGCAAACGCAGATAGCAGAGCATATCGGCGACAAGGGTCGCCGGAAATTTATTTTTTAAGGTATGCAGATATCTGCCGTATTTGGTGTTGCTAAAACGTCCGGCGTTCATTTCTTCCAACAGCCATACATCAACGTCCATCCCGATTTCCAACCATTCGCGTAACATAAATTCACTGCGTCGATAGATCAGGTAAAACGCCGGCGGTAAAATAATCAACTGCATCAGCGTAAGAATGACCGGCGGAAGGATAAAATGGTTAAAAAAGGCGTGCAGCCCCACGGCGGCAATCCAGCCCCAAATATAAGGCCGGAAGGTACGGTTCGGAGCCCGATCCAGCCCGGATTTTGCGATGATGGTAAAAATGGCCGTTGTGCCGCCGTGCATCACCGCCGTACCCAGCCCGCGGACGAGCCAGACCAACGGATTGGGCGTATGCAGCGCCTGTAAATAATAGACATTTTCTGCAAAGGCGAAGCCGGCTCCGACGGCAAATCCGTAAATGGCAGCGTCCACGTAAAAACCGATTTTATGAAACCGTATTAACAAAGCGACACAAACGGCTTTGGCGGTTTCTTCAATTAGAGGCGAAACGTAACGCACGAATAGCCGGTGATTGTAAATGAGATTATCCGATAGATAGGTATTGAGGAAAAAACTCAACAAAGCGGCCAAACAGCCGGCAATAAGCAGAAGTAAAACCAGACGCGGACGTATCAGTTTAAAACTATCCAGAACGATCAATCCGATAAGAAAAAGGATAACGGGAACCAGGCTGATGATGATTTTAATAAATTCATTCATTTTCATACTTGTCCAAAATAGAAATTATAACACTATCCTGCTTGCAGAAAATGGCAACTCACCCCCTTTAATTCCCCCTCTCTTTCGAAAAGAGAGGGGGACCAAGGGGGAGAGTTGGCGGAT